>JBAQZF010000001.1:0-2234 GCA_049790715.1 Saccharimonadales bacterium (SeqCode)
CTTTACAGCTTCTTGAGAATATCGGAAGAGTTGTTGACTTTTGGCGCGTCTGAAATTACTACTCGCGTGGTAGTATTAGCAGAGATATAAGCCTTTATGTCATCTGTTACAGCCTCTTGATTAAGGAATAGAATATCTGGCCTTACGGCTTCGATAATTTGCTTATTATAATGCGGAACATCTTTAATAAAAACATAATCAACATCTCGGAGTGCGCCTATGAGCTGCGCTCGCTCATTTTCAGAAAAGAAGGGCCTGCCTTTACCTTTCTTTTGGCGCACTCTTTTGTCGCTGGTAATATGAACAACCAGATGTTTGCCCAATGATTTTGCTTCAGCGATGTGCTCAATATGGCCAGTATGCAGCACGTCGAAGACACCACCTATTAGTACAACTCCTTTAAGTTTGGGTCGAAGTAACACTATTTGATCGAGGGTAAGTAAGCGACTCACTATTTGTAGTGTAACAGAGGTGATACAATTAATACATGATGAAATACGTGGCGTTTTTGCGCGGGATTAATGTCGGCGGGCGAGTCGTGAAGATGACTGATCTGAAGGCTTGCTTCGAGAAAATGGGCCTGGCGAACATTTCGACTCTGTTGCAGAGCGGCAATGTGCTGTTTATGAGCGATAAAGAGCCGGCAGCGTTGAAGCGGGATATAGAAACTGGTCTGACCGAGTGGTTTGGCTACGCCGCGAAAGTTCAAGTTTTGAGCGTGGAGAAGCTCGAGGAAATAATCGCGGCTTATCCGTTTGGCGCGGCGGGCGCTGATCAGCACGACTACGTTATTTTTTTGGAAAACGGGCTGGAACGGTCGTTGCTGGAGGATGATTATGCTTTGGCTGATGGCGAGCAGGTCAAAGCTGGCAGCGGCGTGGTGTATTGGCGGGTTGATAAGGGTTTGACACTGCAAAGTTCGTTCGCCAAATTGCTGACTAAGGCCAAGTACAAGGATTTTAATACCAACCGCAACCTTAAAACCCTCCGAAAGATTACTGCCAGGTAAGTCGTCAGTCACGAGCCGTTGGCAACGACTTCTGATAGGTGTAAAATGCGAGAGGTTAACTGTTTATTAAATCTGTTAAGGGGCGCGCCAAGGCGCGAAGGAGTGGGCGAAGAATGGAGCTATGGAACGAGACGCCTGCCAGCGATCAGCCCTGATTGAAACGTTTGAGCCGACAGTCGATACGGGTGTTGCCGCGGCTGCCGTAGAAGCGGAGCAAAAATCTAGCATGGTCGGTAGCGCCAAACGGACCGCTAGCCGACTACTGGCCTTGTCGTTGTCGATGGTGGCGGCCAGTGCTGGCCCTGCTTTGGCCAAAGAAGTGCCGCCGCCGACACATCAGCCACCGCCAGTTGGCGCTTTGATCGCGGAAGCAGGGAGTAGCCACGCGAAGGGCTTGTCGGCGCGAAACAAGCCCCAGCACACCCGCGATCAGTCGCTCACGACCGCGCTCACCGGTGTTGTCGAGCAGCATAAAGATCTTGGCGCTCCCGCTCAAGAGCGGACGTCTCTGATGCAAATCGGTTCGGAAGATGAAGCCATAGCTCCCAATGGCGATGCCATGCAGCTGCGTACAGTGACCTCACTGGCACATGGTATGGGCGCTGAGGTGTGGCGTTTGATGGTGCATCCCCAAGCTATTTTCAAGCACGATTGGAAAAACACCGACTTGGACGTGCAAAGCGCCGAAGCGGCGGGCATGCAGGTGATGCTGACGATTACGTGCGAAAACGTCCACTGGACAGACAAGAGTTTTTATCAGGCGGTGGCCGCGGTAGCACGGCGCTATGGCGCTAGCGTTCGCTTGATCGCGCTGTGCAACGAGCCAAATTTGGTTGACCCTACGACACCACACGCCACTGATTGGCTACGCGAGCGGCCCGGCATGACACAAGCCCAGACTTACCGCGAGATGTGGGATGTAGGCTCGGCCGCGGTGACCAGCACCAATCCAAACGACACGCCGGTATTTGGAGAAATAAGCTCCGAAGGCCGGCGGCCAAATGATCCGCTGAGTTTTCTATATGAAGTCGCCATGGCCGACTGTCCAAATCCCGCCAAGCAGTGCCAACCTCTGGTGGTGCCATTGATCGCTTATCATCCCTACCAGCTAGACAGGCGGCCGACGATGCGTAGCCAAAAGGGTCAGGCCGGCATTGGCTCGCTGGCGGCACTGGAGTACGAAATCAATTTACTACACAGTACGGGCATGCTTACGACCCCCGAC
>JBAQZF010000002.1:0-5634 GCA_049790715.1 Saccharimonadales bacterium (SeqCode)
ATCGCTTAACGTCCAGTAATCTATACCGTTTTCAAGAAAGTATTTGACGACTTCGTCTACGGCTTCAGACTCAGGGTGG
Organism: Saccharimonadales bacterium (SeqCode); assembly: GCA_049790715.1. Classification (GTDB taxonomy): domain Bacteria; phylum Patescibacteriota; class Saccharimonadia; order Saccharimonadales; family UBA4665; genus JBAQZF01. The sequence goes on from JBAQZF010000002.1 coordinate 80, forward strand.
TTAGACTTGTAGTGTGGAGCTATTGATTTACCAACCAGATTTAGCCCCGTCCAGACAACCTCATTGCTATAGCCTTCAGGAACAGTATCCTTATCGTCAACCAGCTCTATACCGCGCAAGGTTGGCGTAGCCACTACCGCCCCTGCACTAAAACCTGCGTAAACAATAGTGTCATTTTCAACTAACGGCACTATTACCTTATCGAAGCCGCTCTGCTTCATAGCTCTTAAAAGCAAGAATGAATTGCCCCCGACCACCCAAACTAAGTCGTAATTTAAGAGTGTTGCTGCTATCTCTTGATTATTATCAAAGTAATTGCGTAAATCTAGCTCTTCAGCATTTATTCCTAATGAAGCAAGCTCTTCAACCTGCAATTTAACATATGATGCACGTCTTTCATTGTCAGAATTGTCTGCCGCATTAAGAATTATTGCAGCTCTAGCATCCTCTCTACCAACAAGTTCTTTAAGCTTTTCAGGATTGTTGCCTAAATGATAGGAAGATAGATACATTCTCATATGCATCAATGATAACAAAAAACACTCTGTTAAGTGTAAACAGAGTGTTTGGTATTACAGATGTGGTGCAGCAAGTCGCGAAATCTTTTCACCTTATCAGGGATGAGATAGCTCGTTGGAGGGATATATTGGAAGTTCCGTATCAAGATTATTTACTTAGTAAGTAAGACAAGGGAGTTACAAGTATCATCAAGTATAGACACCAAACCAACCTCGCTTCTTCTTTTTCTTCTTACCGGTCTTTCGGTCAATCTCGTCATCGTCTTTTTTATTATGCTTGCCGTGGCTTTCACCATGATTATGTACATCACCATCATTATGACTGCTCATAAAACTGTTTAGTGTCTCGCTGCCCTGAGTTGCTTGATTTAAGGCGTGGTCATGGTTACAGAACATCTCCATTTGTGCAGCCATTGACCGAAAGTCTACAAAGTCACGGTATACTTCGGAATTGCTCTCTCCGATGATGACTTCCATGCGACGGACTTTTTCTTCAAGCACTAGTTCCTTGTCTGTAGCTACGCCAAACATTGCTTCTTGGAATGCAACATTTATGTCAAAGTCAGCTCCCATAGCACCAATGTCAAAGGTTTCCATACCAAAATCAGGTATTTGTTCTGCTTGTCTCATGCTGCCATCATCCTTTTTACATCATCAACACCGCTTGGGTTATTGGCTCGTAGTGCTTCATAGCCCAATCCCTGAATAACAACTAAAGCATTATCTTTCGCCGCTGTTTCGGGTTGACCTGTTTGTTCGCCTCTCATGCCCTCATGCCACAAGAGCATTGCCTGACCTGCTTCAATTTGTTGCCGAGTAATGGTAATTGTAATTTGCGGTATATCCTGACCAAATAATCTTTTAGATACTTCGGCTGTTACTGAATTACCTTGCTGTCCACGCCAAGTATGATTTACATGCTGACCAGATTGCCAAGCTGATTGTACGCTTCGGTCACTACCTGCAGCTAATAAAGTTGCGAAGTGTTCGGCTTCAACTCCATCGTTAGCTTTGCGACCATGTTCTCCTATACCCGCAGTTTCTGACTGCCCTGCTGCTGATAAAATCATTGACGCACCATAGCGTATTTGCTGACGGTAAGGTTGTCTCAGAACGTGCAAGCGTAAATCTCCCGTCTTAATACCATCTTCGCTGACCACTGCTGGATAGAATAATGATGAGCCAGTTTCAACTAGTGCTGATGGTACAAGCACAAGATAACCAGGTAACACTGTTGCTGCTTCACCGTATCGGTTGGCATTATGTTTACTAAGGGGAACATATAATCCATCTAGCTTAGGGTGAGGCACTGACTCCAGTAAATCTTGTGCCCGAGCCGCTACAGAGCAAACTCGCTCAGCTATCTGTCCACTGGCAAAATCACCGTCAAGTGATGCACCTCGTTCAGAACCCAAGAAAGCATTGGTGCTAGCAATAGCGTCTTCTGCTCTGGTCTGTGTAATAGCTTCTGTCATGCCAGTAGAATAAGGGAATATTATGAATTATTGCAAATCTGTTGCAAATAAATCAGTTACTGCAAAATCGTTGCAGATATATTATTTATTGCAACAAAAAATACCCCTGTGGGGTGTATATTACTCACTTGGTCTAACAGATATGGTGCAGCAAGTCGCGAAATCTTTTCACCTTATCAGGGATGAGATAGCTCGTTGGAGGGATATATTGGAAGTTCCGTATCATGAGTACTTGCTAAGTAGATGAGAGGTGGGAGTTACACTAACTTAATAAGTTTCTAAACCATCAGGTGTTGGCTTAAACACCACCATACCTCGTCGCATTTCCCATTCACTCCAACTTACTGGATGATCCTCAAGAAAAGTAGGAGTTGGCGGCTCTATGCCGCAGAAGACCATACAACGCTTACCTGCCTCCTGCCATTCACTACTAACCCAAGGTGCATAGATTGCAAGAATATCTTTCTCGGTTGTACCAGTACTGCCAAAGCCAAGTTTGGTAGCTGTAGGGTCGAGACCATTAAGACCGCCCTCGTCCAGTGATGGTTCGCCCGGTAAATCTAAGGCACCAAGAAGCCTGCGTGACTCTTCTACAAAGTAGCGGGCGTGAATCCTCTTACCATCGTCGCGTGGAGGCACTTGCAACACGGCTTGTAATACGTAGGCAGCTTCACCTAGCTCAGCAGTTGTGTCTCGGTGTAGTTGGCGACGATAGGACTTACCTGCCATGACCTCAGTACGAACTGGAACGCCCGCTTTTTCTAAACCATCAACAGCCGCCCAAGCCTTATCAATACCCCTCATCTCACCTGCTGAAAAACGAGTGCTTCTATATGCCATCTATTGCTCGCTTCTAACTCTTACACCCAAAGGTGAGCTTTCCGCTGCTGGTTCTAGTGCTGCCACATCACCTATCCACCCAGCTTCTCTATATGCTCCTGCTAAAGCTTCAAGCTGTTCCTTAGACATATCAGGCGGAGCAGCATGCAGAATTGCAAATCTATAAGCACCTGATAAAACCAATATAATCTAAGGCTGACGCAGACAAATCATCAGGACTTAAACGTGGAGTTTCTCCAGACATAACACTACCTCTTAAATTAAGTTGACTATACTATAATAACTTTTATAAATCAAGCATCATACTTAACAGGGCTGGGTGTAAACTTACCCTCATGAGTAGTAAGAAAATAACAGAGGTAAAAATGAATGGTGCAGCAGGTCCAAAAAAGTTTTCACCTAATCAGAGATGAACTAGCCCGTTGGCGAAAACTGCTTGAAGTGCCGTATCAGGAATATTTACTCACCAAGTAAGAACCGGGAGTTACACCCGAGCTAATCTTTTTCTTTGTACGAGTACCAGCACAACAAATAGTCCGTTGGTTAAGACTAAGGATGCTGGATACAGTACCGTTACAGCAGACACCTTATGTAAGGCGAATAAAGCTACAAGAAACTTAAGTCCAGAGAGTGTATATGTAAATGCTGGCTCACTATAAGGCTTTGAGTATGACTTACGAAAAGTTGGGGCGAATGCCAGCATATCTATCACGGTAATGAGAATTATTGCCGCAAGTGGGTCGCCCGTAATTGCCCACAACATCAATCCAATCATGCACCCGCCAAGACACAGCCAGTCTGCTAAAGGAAAGTCCTTTTTGCCTTTTACTAAAGCCAGGGCAAAGATAGTAAAGCAAACAAGAGCAGTAAAGCCAGTTACCCAAGCTCCGGAGCCGCCCTTGCCAACAATCTGACCCCCAAAGGCTATCGCTGTCAAGATACCCCATACTAGCCAAGTAAAGGCATGGGGTTTAGTCTTGCCGTTAAAAATTGTCGAAAAATACGGCACATAACCGATGAGCCCGATAACAACCGCTAAAACACCCAATGTTGCTTTCATAATCTTATCTACAGCATATCAAAACCAACAAAACAGACCTCTTTACTTATTACTTAGAGTTCATAATTCTTATGGTTGGTGCGGGTGAGGGGACTCTAACCCCTGGCCTCGTCCTTGGCAAGGACGCGCTCTAAACAACTGAGCTACACCCGCGTAACAGAGTTAGATTATATCTGAAAGACGGCGGTCATTCAAGAGATCGACCCAAAGCATGAGCTCCAGCTTCACGCGGCTCCCACGCTTTTAGATATCCCCAGCCATTATCACCGGTTACGACGTCGTGCAGTACTCCAGCTTCAATAGTGATTCTTTGGTTTGGGTGAATTATCTGCCGATCACCTTCATTCGACCATAAAGCAGCCCACCCAAAAAGCGAATAAACATGTAATGCGTGCGGTTCGCCTAGCGGATATTCTGTACGGGGCTCATCAATCACGTACAAAACACTAAAGCCCTCTAGGTAAAAGTTAGTCTTCGCGGATCGACGTTGTTGGTGCGTAATGCCTTTGCGAACGGTAAAAATTGAGCTGGGGCTATTCTCCATACCGCTCCTTGGCGCGTGTTATACGGACTGCTTAATAAAGTTACCGAGCTTTTTTATTATAGATTCTGTTGTTTTATACATAACACACGTTAGTTTTATGCTCTGGGGGTAAAACGGGCTAGGAGTTGGTGAAAAGAGGTATATCCTCCAACTCCTAGCCCAAGGCGAAAGCGAATGCCTACTGAAAGCTGCTTTCTGCCAGAACTGGCACCTTCCCGTCTGCCGAGTGATCGATGGACTGAATGTCCGCGATTGTCTTTTCCTCGGTACGACCCATAGCGATCAGCTCGTCTACCAGCGCGAGCGCTGCCGCGTGCGTCCGATCATTGTGGTGCCGGATCGAACGGGCAGCATATGCGCCAGCGAGGTCAAGCCCGAGACGACGGTCGCCGAAACGGTTCTTCCCACGCACCATCCAGCGCAACAGCAAGGGCCGCTGACGGCGCCGATCATCGACCCACTCGTGACAGCGACGCTCACGCGCCTGCTCGATCTCAGGCTTTGCCTGACTGTCAACTACCTCCGACGCGTAGCGATACAGGTCCTGTCGGCGTTCGTCGTCGATGCGGTCGTTGTAGGCGCGCATGAAGCTGGCAATGACTGGACAGATGCTGGCCGGACGGTCAGTGAACGGCTGGCCAGCAAGCATCGAGGCGAGCTCCATGACACAGACTCCCTCATCGGGAGAGGCGTGCTTGCCTTTGCTCAGGCGAATCGTTTGGTACGATACGGCCATTGCTCCAATCCTTTCTGTGGTCCGACGGTGCTGGCTCAGCCAGCTTCGATCTTGGGCAAGATGAGAAGAGAAATATTCCTCCTTATGCTCTATGACATAGATTCTCATCTTTATGTAAGGTGCATGTATATAATACTATGACTTACACTATTGTCAATCCGTTATTATCTGCCAACAATCCTGTCTTGTGACCCCTTCTGACAAGTAACGAGTTGAGGCTTGCAGGGTTATGTTTGTTTTGAAGGCGTAATCGCTCCTGTTTTTACTGATTCTCTTTGGAAAATAGAGTATTATCGTACGATTTCGTGGTGGCTCCTCTCGGACTCGAACCGAGGACACAAGGCTCTTCAAGCCTCTGCTCTACCAACTGAGCTAAAGAGCC
>JBAQZF010000003.1:0-7171 GCA_049790715.1 Saccharimonadales bacterium (SeqCode)
ACGCGTCGTATAGCTCCAGCCGGGCAATGTCTTGCGCCAATCGTCGAAACCATTCGGCTAAGTTTTGGGCTTCAAATTCAGCGATTTTGTCGGCCGTCAACTTGCAACGGCGGATTTTGAGCGGCGCGATCAGTACCGCCACGCCTAGCTCAAAGGCGCTATGCGTCACGAATAAGCCTTTTGGGCCCCACATTTTCCAGTTGTTGCTGACTCGCTTGCCAGGGGTCTGGCCGGACATCAGGACTTTTTTACGAATAGTGGTGCGCTCTGTGATACTCCGACCATTGCCAAGTTCGACCAGTTTTTCTTCGTAGGGATAGTGATGAGCCGGCGTCAGACCGTCGACGATAGCGTGCGACAGCCAGGCCGCCTCAAACGAAGCCCGAACTTTGTCTTGCTCCCTGAGAGCGGCCACCAATTGCCGATAGTGGTGCTCGATCAGTTCGATCAGCTGCGTGTCGTCGGCGTCAAACGGCCGCAGATAGTGCCAGGGTTCGTCTTTGGCCGGGCTTTTACGCTTGATGGCGTCCGGCCCGCCCTGGCCCTCAAAATGCAGAATTGACCGTACCCCTGGAAAGTAGCTACCAGGCAGCAGTTGCTCTAGATGGCGCCGCGCCAGGCGGTCGATCTTTTGATGAGCGCCTAGCAGACGCCCTGAAAAAGCAGTAAAGGTCGAGCCAGCGTACATGTTAGTTTAGATTGGTGACGGCTCGCAGCCGAGTTACATGATTCATTAGTTCTGCATATTGTAACAAATTTTCGGGTTTTTCCAGCATCGTTTGGGCGGTTTGACGAGCGGCAGCGATCAGCTTTACATCTGTTAATTTGGCAATTCTAAGGTCCAGCTGGCCATGTTGCTGCGTGCCGTAAATCGCGCCCGGGCCACGTAGTTCGAGGTCTAGCTCGGCTAGTTTGAAGCCGTCGCTAGAGCTTTCCAGCGCCCGTAACCGGCGGCTGGGGGCGCTGGAATCACTCAGCATCAGATAGCAATAGCCCTGATGTTGGCCGCGGCCAACCCGTCCGCGTAGCTGATGTAATTGAGCCAAACCAAAGCGTTCGGCGCTTTCGATGAGCATGATAGTAGCGTTCGGCACGTCGACGCCGACCTCGATAACTGTTGTAGAAACTAAAACGTCTAACTGATGCTGGACAAATTGCTGCATGATGGCTTGTTTTTCGAGCGGCTTTAGCTTGCCATGCAGCAGCCCGACCCGCCGGTGAACGAACTCTTTTTTACTGAGACGAGCGTAGACTTTTTCGGCTGAGCTCAGATCAAGCGTAGCCGAATCGCTAATTAGCGGGCAGACTACGAAGACTTGCCGCCCTTGCTCTATCTCTTGGTCGATGTCTTGGTACAGTTTTGGCCGCGAGTTTGGCGAAACGATACGCGTGATAACCGGCTGCCGACCGGCTGGTTTTTCGGCTAACACAGAGATGTCAAGCTCACCGTATAAAGTCAACGCCAGAGAACGCGGGATCGGCGTGGCGGTCAGGCTCAGGACGTGAGGCATGTGGCCGGCCTTGACCATCAGTTTTTTGCGCTGATCGACGCCGAAGCGATGCTGTTCGTCGATGATAACCAGGGCTAGTTTGCGCATATTGACCTGCTCCTGAATCAACGCCTGGGTACCGACGATGAACCGCGCCTGACCGCTTTTGATGGCGGCCCGGGCCTTGGTTTTGTGCGCTGCTTTTAGACTGCCTACTAGTAGCACGACGTCTTTTTGATACCCCAGTGCAATCAGCAGTTGATAGATGGTTTCGGCGTGCTGCCGAGCCAGCAGCTCCGTCGGCGCCATCAGCGCGACTTGCCAGTCTTGAGCCAGCGCCATGAGCGCCGCCATGACCGCCACGACCGTTTTGCCGGAGCCGACGTCACCTTCGACCAGCCGATTCATGGGCTCGGTTTTTCGCATGTCGACGTAGATACGCCAAACCGTACGACGCTGATCATCAGTCAGCTGAAATGGCAGATGTTTGACAAAATCTTTCGCCAGTTGCTCCTGAAATGCTATGGACAGGGCTGTTTCCCGCTGATTTTCCTGTTTGTTGAGCAGACTAGCCAGACTCAATTGCAATACTTCCTCGAAACCAAGCCGGCGGCGGGCTTTTTCCAGCTGCTCTGGTGATTGGGGATAATGCAGATTTTGCAAGGCTTTGGCTCGGTCGAGTAGCTGTTGTTCGTGGAGCACCGCTGGCGGCAAGGTTTCGGCCGTCGCCGAAATCAGTGGCGCTGCTTGCTGTACCGCGGCGCGGATTTGGCGTGATGTCAGCCCTTTAGTCTCGCGGTACACCGCCAAGATTCGGGCCGTAGTCCGCGGAAATTCACTGACCAGCTCGACACTGGGATTCATGATAGCGAAGCGCTGACGACTCAGTTCATAGGTACCAGATATAAAATAGCTCTTACCAAGCTTGAGGGCCGCCGCGCGGTAAGGCTGGTTGAACCATACCAGGTGCAGACTGCCGGTCGTGTCGCTAGCTACGGCCTCGGTGATATGCATGCCGCGCCGCACGTAGCGGCCGCTGGCTTGCTTGATGACCGCCTGAATGGTAATGGCGCCTGGATGCAATGTGTTGATCGGTGTTACTGCTGAGTAGTCCTCGTAGCGACGAGGGTAATAATCAATCAGATCACCAACCGTTTCAATGCCCAAAACAGCGAATTTTTTACTTAAGGCATCACCGACGCCTTTCAGCTCGGCCACCGGACTGTCTAGTGTCATGTCTCCAGTATACGAGATCAGAATCAGGTAATTGTCAATTGAGCCAGTTGAGCTGTGTGACTATTTAACGTTTTGCTTTGATCTTTGATAACCAGCTCTGCAAGATCATGACGTTCATTGGAGCGGGTCATTTGCTCCTTCAGCTCTCTGATTTCAGCTGGTACGCCTATCAAAGTATCCAACGCCTCCTGAATCAGCTGCAGGCGGTCTTGTATATCCTCCAACAACGCGCCCATATAATGGTCATTCCTGTCACTCATAGTGCGATGAATTATAATTGTCAGCTACCGCAAAAACAAATTTTCAGCACTAGATTTCAGAAATAATTAAGAAATAGTAGTTTTTCGCGCCAAGAAAAAGATGCTGGGGCCAAAGTACACGCTAGCCAGCGGCCGCTGCAAAGCGTGTTCGACGCCGAGCATGACTTCGCGCGGCAGCAACTTCTTGAGGCGTACGCTGCGCAGATTAGAAACCGATAGCGTGGCTTCGACATGGAGACCGGCGTGCTCTAGCTGGCGGAGTACGGTGTAGGGATTGTGATTCACGAATGGGATTTCATCGTCGCGGCGGTTGACAGCCGAGCGAATATCGACCGGCTTGACCGGCATCCGCTCTCGGCGCGCCAGGTGTTTTACTCGGTTACGGATATGCAAGTAGTTGGCGACTTCGATGATCGCGTAGCCATCCGGCCGCAAAACGCGGGCGATTTCACTAAATTCGGGGCTGGGGTCCGGCAAATGATGCATGACTCGGATCATGGTCAGCAAGTCGATAGAGTCATCTGTGAAGCGCAGATCATCAGCTTGCATCAGCTCGCGGTGCACTTCGGGGTGCTCCTTTAAGAAGTCAGCCGCGATATCCAGCTGTTGCTGACTAGGTTCAGCTAAGGTGACTTCATCGGCAAACTGCTCCAGCAACAGACATAAACGACCATAACCACCACCGACGTCAACCGCCGTTTTGAAGTGTCGCCCGCGTAGCAGCTTACGGATGGCGATCTCTTCGGCGGCATGTTCGTACTGGCGGCCCGTCCAATATTTCAGATAATTGTGCTTGGGGTCGTTGTACTGATCAGCCTGGCGTTTGGCAGCTTTTTTCTGAGTAGTCTGAGCGGCAGGTTTGGGGGTGGGGTTTGGCATAGTGCTCCTTAGTATAGCAATCCTGAGCGTTTAACCAAGCTCGATAAGCGCCGAGTCTTTAAAGGCTTTGCCGCGCCGAAGCAGTAAGCGTCCGGCCTGAAAGTCATCGGCTTCGAAATGAGCCCGCGTGATTTTTTGTCCGTTTATACTGATGGCGTTTCCCTCGAGTAGACGGTGGGCTTCAGTTTTTGATGCCGCTAGTTGAGTGTCGACCAAAACGTCGACGATCGAAGCGTCCTTTTGGACTTTGAGGGTAGTGATTTCTTGGCGCAGGGTCGCGATCTCTGTGTCTGATAAACTGCTCAGATCTTGAGTAGCTATCGCCTCAGCAATACGCACTTGCTTGTCGGCCTGCTCCTGACCATGGACGAGTTTTGTGACTTCATAGGCTAGCGTTTTCTGAGCATGTCGATTGCCTCTCTGCTCGTTGAACGTAATCATAATCTCTTCAATAGCTGGCTTGTCCAGCTCGGTAAACACCTTGAGATAGCTTTCCACGCCATCGTCATCGACATTCAGCCAAAATTGATAGAACTGATACGGAGTCGTCTTATGCGCCCCAAGCCAGATGGCGCCCGCCTCGCTCTTGCCAAACTTCTGACCGGTCGCCTTGTTGACAATCAACGGCGTCGAAAAAACATGCGCTTCGCCACCTGCCGCCCGTCGGATCAGATCGACACCAGCGATGCTATTACCCCACTGGTCAGAGCCGCAGAGCTGCAAACGAACGCTTTTTTCCTGATAGAGGCGCAGAAAATCATAAGCCTGAATCAAGACATAGCTAAACTCAGCGTAACTGATGCCGCTGCCGCCTTCACCCAAACGACTTTGCACGAAATCGCGGCCCAGCATCTGGCGCATCGGCACGTGCTTGCCGACTTCCCGCAGAAAATCTAAGTAGTTTACATCCTTAAACCAGTCATAATTATCAACTATTTCAAATTGCTCGCCATCAAACAGCTGCTTATATTGATTAACTATGGCTTGTTTGTTGGCGGTAATCTCTTCTGGAAGTTTCAAACTTCGTTCGTCGCGCTTACCATCAGGATCACCGATAAGTCCGGTAGCCCCGCCGACTAGCAAGACGGCTTTGTGCCCATGTTTTATAAAACATTTCACCATCATGGCTGCCGCTAGGTTACCGATCTGCAAAGAATCAGCGCTCGGATCGACACCGAAATAAAAAGTAATTGGCTCATTGTCCAGTGCTGTTATATCGGTATAAGTAGTTTGATTGACGAAACCTCGCCAGGTGAGTTCTTCAGAGAGTGTCATGGGTGATAGTTCCTTAATCTTGGTCTGTAGCTCAAGTATAGCCCACCTACAAGTCAGCCGCCAAGCGGTATTGGATTCAAAAAACAGCGTTACATAAAAACATAGGCTTTTTTATACGCGATATTTGCTATAATGACACGTGAAATGAGGCAACTTCAGAGGGACTTAAAGAAATAGCTTATGAACGCTCCGCGTAACTCAGGACGTGGCCGTCGCTCCAGAAATACCATTACTACTAAAAGCGGCAACACTATCAAGCTAAACCGCTCGTTGAGCGACCGCGTCAAAGCCCGCAAAGCGGCTCGGGCCGCGGCCAAAGCCAGCTATCTGAGCACGCTGCCCAAAAACCGCTGGAAGCGCGTGCTTCATCGTCTGGAGCCAAAACACCTGGCACAATATTGGTTTAGTCGCGAAGGCGGCATCATGGCCCTCAAAATCATCGGCGTGGCTATCATCGTCGGTTTCTTTATGACCATCGGACTGTTCGCTTATTTCCGCAAAGATTTGCCCAAAATCAAAGACATCTCTGGTGATAATCTCGGTGGCAGCATTACTTATTATGACCGCACCGGCCAGACTGTCCTGTGGCAAGATTATGACGCCGTCAAGCGTATCCCAGTCTCCGGTGATAACATCTCAAAGTACATGCAGCAGGCCACTGTCGCCATCGAAGACAAAGATTTTTACAATCATGGCGCTTTTGACGTCCGCGGCATCATGCGAGCCGGAGCACACGACTTACTGGGCGGTGGCGGCTCGGTGCAAGGCGGCTCGACTATTACCCAACAGCTCGTCAAGCTCAACGAAAATTGGACCGACAACCGCACACTGACCCGCAAAGTCAAAGAGCTTATCTTGGCAACCGAGCTGGAGCGCGAATATTCCAAAAGCGACATTCTGACCGGCTATCTCAATATCGCTCCTTACGGAGGCGTGGAGTACGGCGTGGAGAGCGCCGCCCGCGACTATTTCCAGACCGACGCCAAAGACCTCAGCCTGCCGCAAGCCGCCATGCTAGCCGCCATCCCGCAGTCACCGAGCTATTATTCGCCCTATGCTAGCAGCCAATACAATCCAGCGGTGACCGACGACACCTTTAGCTCCGTAGCGCTGATCAATCGGCAGCATCACATCCTAGACCAGATGGCTATCCAGGGCTACATCACGCAGCAGCAAGCCAACGACGCCAAAAAGGTTGACGTGCTAGCTATGGTGCATCAGCAAGCGCCAAAATACCAGGGCATCAAAGCGCCGTACTTCGTTCTGGCCGCCAAACAAGAGTTGGAGCAAACCTACGGAGCGGCTACGGTGCAGCGCGGCGGCTGGCAAGTCATTACCACGCTCAATATGGACCTGCAAAACAAAGCCGAGCAGCTAGTAGCATCCAATCTGTCAAACGTGAAACGCTATGGTGCTGACGAGGAGGCGGCCGTCGGCGAAGACGTGCAAACTGGCCAGATCGTGTCGCTCGTCGGCGGTACGGACTTTACTAACGCCGATCATGGCCAAAATAATTACGCTGCCGGCATCCTGATCCCGCCTGGCTCCAGTTTTAAACCCTATGACTACACGACACTCATCAACAACAATAATAACGTCGGCGCTGGCTCCGTCCTCTATGATACGCAAGGGCCTCTGCCAGGCTACCCTTGTACCAATAAGACCTTGCCACCACCCAAGGGCCAGGGCAACTGCCTAGAAGACTACGACTTCATCTATCCAGGCCCGCTGACATTGCGCTACGCGCTCGGCGGTTCGCGCAACGTGCCGGCCGTCAAAGCCATGCTGTCGTCCGTACCCAACGACAGCAGCACTGGCCGCGTCGATTCCGTCAACAAGGTCATCAGCACCGCCTCGGCCATGATGGACAATAAGTACGACCAGTCCAAAAACCATAGCTCCTACAATTGCTACTCCGACGAAGCCTTGACCAAAACGACGCAGTGCTACGGCGCCTCGGCCATCGGCGACGGTGCCTTCCTGCATCTGGACGACCACGTCAACGGCCTGTCGACGCTAGCACGTCTAGGT
>JBAQZF010000004.1:0-2634 GCA_049790715.1 Saccharimonadales bacterium (SeqCode)
GCAGAAATGCTAAAAAAGAAGTCGAAGAATTCCTTGAGGACACGCAGCCAACAGCTAAGTTTGTTATCCCAAGTAGGATGGGCGTGACATTTCTGAGCCGCAGCGCGGTAAACAGCGTTATGCGCTCCAATAAGTTATTGGAGCAAGGTTTCGGACTCCAAAAAGTAGCTAATGGTATTAAGAAACATAAGGCCGACACCGACAGAAGAGGTCTCGAAGTCCCCATAGAGCAGCTCGGTCGTTCTAAAGGCATAGGAAACAAGTTGGTGTGGCAGTTGAGCCTATCACCGCAGAGAAAAAAATTAGCCACCCAAGCAAAAACCCTCAAAAAAGTAACCGATAGCGCGGGAGGCCCAGGACTACCGGTGTTAGCGCCAAACCATATCGCGGTCTGTCAATTCAAACAAGCCCCTGATGGCAAATCGGTAAGCCTACATGATGACACCGAAGCGGGTGTGGCAGGAGTAATCGCCTCGCATTTTAGAACTCAAGGCATAGGTTTCGTCGTGCTCAATGGGCTGGTTTTAGGTAAGCACTACAATATCCCCATGCGGCCCGATATTGGCGCACTGGCAAGCGTTGATTTAGCTGGGGATGATTCCTAGCTCTTTGTCCAACGCGCGGTTGACGGCGGCGTCGGCCAGTTTGTTGAACTCGCGTGGAACATGGCTAAAGCTGACGTGTTTAAACTGTTTGACCAGTTGTTTTATTGCGTCGTGGATTGGCCACAAATCGCGGTTTCTGACCTTGAAGATGCCCTTCATCTGATTGATAACCAGCAAACTGTCCATATAGACTTCAATTTCGCGTACGCCCATCTTGTGACACTCTTCAAGCGCTAGTTTCAGCGATGTATACTCTGCTTGATTATTGGTGGTCACCCCAAGATATACGCCTTTGTCGACCAACACGCTGTCTTCCATGTCCAAAATGACAAAACCACTGGCACTAGGACCAGGGTTGCCGCGCGAACCACCGTCACCGAAGACCTTAACCTTATCAGGATGAGCTGTCGGATTAGCAACTTGGTCACCTTGTGGCGCCTGCCGGCCAAAAGCTTCGTCAATCGCTTTGGCCAGTTGATGATCTTTATCTGTAATCTTCTTGTCTCCTTCATGCGTAATCAGCCAGATCTGCACCACATTCCACTCGTTTTCCCAGCGCGGATGGTGCTGATATTCCTCAGCTAACTCCGCCACGCGCGTCATAAAAGCCCATGCTTCTTTAAAATTTTCGAAGTTAAACTGCTTATACAGTCCATGTTTGGTTTCTTGCCACATGCATACTATCTTAACATGGTCGGGGTGACAGGACTTGAACCTGCGACCTCACGGCCCCCAGCCGTACGCGCTACCAACTGCGCTACACCCCGTTAATGAGACAAACCTACGGTTTTTCTCATCGCGCCGAACGCCGAAGTAAATTCGTCGTGCGGGCTGCTCTTTTCCCTTCTATAAGTCCAGGTTTTGTTTGGAGTTTTGGTTTTGGTAAGTGCATTATAACAGATACAAAATCAAATAATCATGAAGTCGGGCACTGGGTCTGATCACCTGAGAATTCCCAGGTGGGTGCTCGCGTCTGACAACCACAGTTGCCAAGCTATTGAGCTCCCTAATGATTAGTATTCAGATAATCATTCGCCCAAGCGTTGGAGCCTCGCGGCCCTACCCGACGCCCTCATTATACTGCTCCAGCGACCGGTTTCATATATTAGATTAGTCTTTTGCTACTACCAAACAGAGGCGGTAACGTATCGACTAAGGGATAACGTTCAAAATAGCCTGATTAATATTACCGAGGAAATCACCAAAATTAGCGAAAAGCACCAGACTAAAAACGATAAAAATCCCAAACGGCTCGATGTCACGCATCACGCGCTGCAATGACTCCGGCGCGAAAGCGTACAGGACGCGCGAGCCGTCCAGCGGTGGTATAGGGATCAAATTAAAGACAAATAGCGCGATATTGAGCGTCACGAACACGCTCAGGAAATCAGTCAATGCCGATGCCACAGCCACGTGTTTCACAAAAATGCCGACCACAAACGCCAGTAGCAAATTAGAAAATGGTCCAGCAGCCGCGATCAGAGCCGCGCCGAATTCATCATATTTTACTCGATCCGGATTAAACGGCACTGGCTTGGCCGCCAACACCGGCGCGCCAAAAGCCAGCAGGGTGAAGATTGGTAGCACGACCGTCATCATCGGATCGATATGACTGAGTGGATTGAGCGTCAGCCTGCCCTCTTCCCGCGCCGTACTGTCACCGAGCAGATGGCCGACGTAAGCGTGCATGAATTCATGGATCACCAGCGATATCAAGATGGCGATAATCACGTAGATCACATAGGTGGCGCTCAGGTTTTGCATGTCCACCCAGTATAGCATTGGCGCTGACGTTCAGATCAGTCGCCCATTTTGACTGCCAGATTTTACGGAATTACGATAAACAAGATAGGTAAAATCCCACGAAATTGACTTAGATCTTAAATAAACCTTAAACTATCTAGCCATGCGAGCAGCGTAGTGCTAGGCTGGAAATATGCCGGCCACAGACACCAGCCTCGACGATATCGCCGAATCTATCGCCTCTCTTGCCGCGATGATGGATCAACGGTTCAACGTTCTCGAGGAC
>JBAQZF010000005.1:0-2032 GCA_049790715.1 Saccharimonadales bacterium (SeqCode)
CGTCTCTGCTGGTAGCTCGACCAAGAAATCAAAAACTGTGGCTGACATATCGGTTAGCTAAAACGGAATATCGTCCAGGTTGATTGGCTCGTCACCAATGTCTTCGATAACCACGTCATCTTTCTTAGCTTTTTTAGTCGGTTTTGGTTTCTCAGAGTCACCGCTAGAAGCAGCTGGAGCATCAGAAGAGGAGCTTGCGCCACCAGTGTAACTGCCGCCGCTTTCGCCATCACCCCCACCGCGGCTATCCAAAAACGTCACGTCGTTAGCCAACACCTCGACTTTGTTGCGCTTCTGGCCATCTTGCTCCCATGAACGGGACTGCACGCGTCCCTGCACCAGGCAGCGCCGACCTTTGCTCAGATACTGCGCCACGCGCTCGGCCAGCGGCCCCCAACAAACGATATCGATGTAATCAGTCGCTTCCTGCCATTCGCCGCTCTGATCTTTGTAACTGCGATTCAGCGCCAGGCTAAAGCTGGTGACATTTTGTCCGGTGGGCGTCTGCCTTAGTTCCGGATCGCGGGTCAGATTGCCCATGAGTGTTACTTGGTTAAGACTTCGTGCCATGATGACATCCTCCTTCTTATAAGACCTATGTCTTGCTTACTTTGTACCCCTACCCTACGCCCACGCTTCGACATCCGTCAAGCATGAGCGTTTTCAAAACACGCGTTTTTCAGAAAAATTTAAGATTTACTCTTCAGTTTCTTCTTTGTCGTCGTCACGTTCGCCCCGCTCACCACGTTTGGCAGCCTGCTCGGCTTTTTCAGCCTTAGCCGCCTCGGCCTTAGCGATCGCTTTGAGATCGGGCCGAGTGATGAGGAAACGGATGACTTCGTCGGTGATATTCAGGGTGTTTTCCACTTTCTGAACAGCCGCGCCAGGCAATTCCACCGTATAAAAAACATATACCGCGTGCTCGTTGCCCCGGATCGCGTAGGCTAGCTTGCGCTTACCCCAATTGTCAGCACTGATCACCTTGCCACCATTGTCGGTGACAATTTTCTTGACCCGTTCCTCGGCCTTACTCAGGTCGACTTCCAGATCAGGATGATACAAAACCGCGATTTCGTATTGATTCAAACGAATGCTCCTTCCTTCGGATTACCCCACCCCGAGAGATGAGGACAGCCCACGCGCACCAGAGGCCGCAAGCTGAAGTTGATAGTACCTACACTATACCGTACTCACCCCTGTCAGTCAACTATTTATACACCTGATTATGCGTGCCGACATCTTTGAATATGTAGGCACTCTCTGTCTCGCGATATATAACCCGCACATCACCGGTTATTGAAAAGGAGCGGTGCCCATCCTTTGACCCCTTTAAGCTGTGGTCATTGAGCAGCCGATCGCGCTCACCCCTCATAAATCTGGTGACTCTACCAATAAACTGCTGTTCAAGTTTTGGATTTGGGGCGATGCGTTTTTGGTAAGCTTTGAGGAAGCTTTTGGTTCGGATGATTTGCCTGGCCATGGTCACGCAAGTCTGCCAGAAAGTCTTCTACATTGTCAAAACTTTTTGCTTCGCCCGTTTCTAATTGCCGGTCCACGTCGGCATCTTCAGCTTGCCAGCGTTGGGCCACATGTTCGGGCACCAGACCCCATTCATCAATCGGACGACCGAAGGTCACATGTCTGCCGTCGACAAGCGCTTTACTCACATAGCGCAGCAAGGCCTGAGGCGAATCAAACCCCAGATCATCAGCCCGCTTGCCCAGCTTTACCCGCAAGTTCTTATCCATTGGAATGGTTAGTCTAGCTATATTACTCATAGATAGAAGTGTATCAAACTGTCACCAAAATGTCAATTTAATGACTTATCCTGTTTGTCTATAGCGTTCAATCTATTGACTTGGGTATAGCCCAGAGTATAGTGAAGCTTATTAAGCAAGGAATGTCATTATGTTCGGACACCGCAAATTACCTCCTAAGCTCACCACAGAAACAATGATGAGAAAATCTACACTGGGCTGAATCCTTACGGACCACAAGCGAGAATGGGAAGTCTTTTCAGCCAAGATCAAAT
>JBAQZF010000006.1:0-2448 GCA_049790715.1 Saccharimonadales bacterium (SeqCode)
GGAATGTGATTTGCCAAACGAATCACTTAGTATACAATGTATAGTAAATAAATTACTGAGACAGACAGAGGGGAATCTATGGCCGTAGGACAGACTGCTAAAAAGACAGACAACAAACAAAAGAAACAAACCAGCCATTGGCTGATATTGATTCTGCTGGCGCTGGCGCAGTTTATGGTGGTGCTAGACGTGTCGATCGTCAACGTGGCGCTGCCGGCGATTCAGCGGGCCTTTACGATGTCGCAGACCAGTTTGCAATGGATTATTACGGCCTACACGCTGACCTTTGGCGGCTTTTTACTGCTTGGCGGGCGGGCGGCTGATCTGTTTGGCCGACGCAAGATTTTTATGATGGGCGTGATCTTGTTCACGCTGGCTTCGTTGGCCGACGGTTTGTCGCAGTCCGGCGGCATGCTGATAATTTTCCGTGGTTTGCAGGGACTGGCTGGCGCCTTTATGTCGCCAGCGGCGCTGTCTATCATTTTGGTGACGTATAGAGAAGGGCACGAGCGCAACGTGGCGCTGAGCGTGTGGGGGTCGGTGGCGGCTGGCGGCGCGGCCGTCGGCGTGTTGCTGGGTGGCATCATCACGCAGTATTTGAACTGGCGCTGGAACTTCTTCGTGAACGTGCCGGTGGGCATCGGCGTCATCACGACGGCTTTGCGGATTTTGGATCGGCATGATTCCAAAATCGAGCACAACGACCTTGATCTACCTGGCGCGGTGCTGGTGACAGGCGGCCTGATGTTGCTGGTCTACGCCTTAGTTAAAGCGCCAAGTCTGGGGTGGACTGACCACACGACGCTTATTTGCTTCGGTATCAGCCTGGCGGCTATTGCCGGCTTTATCGCTAATGAAATGAGAGTCAGAAATCCGCTGATGCCGCTGCGTATCTTTCGCTTGCGCAACCTGTCGGGGGCTAACGCCTTGCAACTGTTGATGGCGGCTGGCATGTTCTCGATCTTCTTCTTTAGTACGTTGTATCTACAGGAAGTACTGGGCTATACGCCGATCCGAACCGGTGTGAGTTTCTTGCTGATTCCTGTCATCATCGCTATTACGGCCACCAACGTGCCGCGGCTGGTTGCCAAAATCGGCTATCGACCTATCCTGATGGTGTCGCCGCTCTTCGTGTCGGCTGGCCTGTTCTGGCTGTCGCACATACCGGTGCATGGCACCTACTGGCATGATGTAGCTCCTGGTATGGCAGTCATGGCGCTGGGTATGGGAGCCACCTTTGTCAGCGTGACGATCGCGGCGACCTCTGGCGTACCGCATAATGAAGCTGGTCTGGCTTCGGGCTTACTAAATACCATGCAGCAGATTGGCGGCGCCTTGGGCTTGGCGGTCTTGACCGGTATCGCTACTTCTAGCTCCGCGCGCTACATTCAGAATCTGCACTTGCACGCCGCGCCTGGCCACGAAGTGATCGCCGCGGCCACAGTGCATGGTTTCCACGACGGCTACCTGATCGCTTCGACCTTCGGCATCGGCGCTTCGCTAATCGCCATCTTCGTGCTACGCAATCAAAAAGCCAAAACTGACCCCAGTCACCACGAGCCGGTTATCGTGCCTGGCCATTAGTAGTAGTCATTTGATTTGTATATACGATGTATATACAATGTATGTATGACTAAAACGATTCTCAATATCAAAACCGACCCCAGCACCAAGCAGCAGATTCAAGAATTCGCGGCTGAGTTGGGCGTGCCAGTCAGCGTGATCATGAATGCTCAGATCAAACAGATGCTTCGTGATCGCAAGATCACTTTGAGTACCGAGCTGGAGCCGACACCTTACCTGGCAAAAATCCTTAAACAGATACAGGAAGACCTCGCTATTGGCAAAAACATTACTCGTACTTCAAATACGAAAGAAGCTTTATCGCACCTTGATTCTCTATGACGGCTGACTTTCATAAAACGTTTGATAAGCAGTTTGCTAAATTGTCTGAGCAGCAAAAACGCCGCGTCCGAGTCATCGTAGAGCAGTTTTTAGAAAATCCGACTGATGTAACTCTCCGCAACCACCCCTTAAAAAGGGAGTGGTCAGGGCATCGTTCGATTAGCGCTGGTGGGGATTTGCGCTCACATTACTTCGTTGTCAGCAGCACGAAAGTCCTTTTCGTGGCAGTTGGAACACATAGCCAGTTGTATAAATAGGTAATTGCTTAGCCGTTGGTCAGGAGTCTAAAAGCGTGTCTAGTAACCGCTGTACCCGCAAAGCGGCAGCGGGTAGTTGCTGCCCGCGAACTTGACCTTTTGCGCTGCCCAATCAGGCTCTTGGCGTTGAGGTGCTTGACGCTAAGTGTAGGAAACTTTAGCCTTTTGCTTTGGCTTTGTTGAGCTTTTGGGCTGCTGCCGCACGCATCTCAAAAGCGGCGCAGAATCGATGGTCGGTGAAGTACTGGATACCCGGCAGAGAACCAGTGCTAGATCGGCGCGGAAC
>JBAQZF010000007.1:0-2990 GCA_049790715.1 Saccharimonadales bacterium (SeqCode)
GGTCAAGGTTAAGCATCGGAGCCGCAAGCATGGTAGCTCAAAATACGGTCTGTCCAGATTCGCGCATGGGGCGTTTGACTTCGTGACGGTGCTTTTCGTGACTCGTTTTCGCCATCGACCGCTGCACTTTTTCGGGTATATCGGTTCAGCGAGCTTTATGGCTGGTTTCATGATCGGCATCTACCTCACTGTTTACAAACTCACTACGCATACTTCAATCGGCGAACGGCCGTTACTGCTGCTGGCAATGCTGCTGATAATCGTCGGCGTACAAATCGCTACTGTTGGCATCATCGGCGAACAGTTTGTCGAAGCGAGCGATAAGCGTCTCGTAACCACCGGTATTAAATCTATATTAACGAGCGAGGATCAAGCATGAAGCGCTTTCTGGAAAAATACGGAGTCTGGATCGTAGCGGTCGTAGCGACGATCGCCTCTCTGCTATCAACTGCCTACTACTACCGTCACCATGATATTCTGGCTTACAACGATGCCGTCAGTCATCTGAACATCGCTCGGCGGGTGGTGGATTTCCAGCAGCCAGGCATTCAGCAAATGGGCGGCACCTGGTTGCCATTGCAACATATCCTGATGCTGCCCTTCGTAAGTTTCTATAGTCTGTGGCAAAACGGTTTAGCTGGTAGTATCGTGTCGATGGCCGCTTTTGTAGTTGCTGCTGTTTACACTTATAAAATCGGCCGATTGCTAACCAAACAGCCGATTTGCGGCTTCATTGCTGCCGCTATCGTCATGTTTAACCCTAACACCTTATATTTGCAATCCACACCTATGGGTGAGCTACTGTTGCTTGCTACACTACTTGGCGGTACCTTTTACTTTATTCAGTGGTTTGCCAACCGAAAGCTGCTCGATCTGACATATGCTGCTTTCTGGATCTTTCTGGCCACCTTGGTGCGCTACGAAGCCTGGATGGTGCTGGCCGTTTGCGCCGCCATTATACTCATAGAGGCCATTGTGAACAAAACAGTACGGGCCAGGAATGATGGCCAGTTGGTTATCTTTACGACACTTGGCGCATTTGGTATTTTCATCTGGATATTATGGAACCTCGTGCTGCTTGGCAACCCGTTGTACTGGCTAAACGGGCCATACTCGGCAAAAAGCCAGCAGAACGTGTTAGCTGCTCATAACGCCCTGCCAACCAAGCATAATCTGGTGGAATCTTTTATTACTATGGTGCGAACGGTAGAACTTAATACCGGCATTATATTATTTGTTCTGGCAACTGTTGCGTTGCTTTATATTGTCATTAGAGATTTATATGTGAAGCGCAAAAACCGATCGTTGGTCTATGTTGCACTGGCTGTATTGCTCGCTCCGATACTCCTGGACTTTGTTAGCCTCTACCTTGGTATCGCGACCATAAAAACCGATCTTGCCAGTATATTTAATATTCGCTATGGCTTGGAGGCTTTACCAGTCATTGCTGTTTTGATAGCCGTTGGTTTAAGTACGTTACGGTTGAATAGCTTAAAAGTTGTAGCAGGAGCAGCCTGCGTACTCGCGTACCTTGCCATGCCTATAACGGTGAGTTTGTACGATCCGCTTTACTCTGAATCAGGTTCAACAACTTCTATCAAAGATATAGACAAGACGGCTGAAGCATTCAGGGCATCTTATAAAGGCGGTGATATATTGGCTACTAGCTATGGCAAGCCGCGCATTGTATTTGCTATTGGTTTGCCTTTCAAGAGCTACGTCCAAGAAGGTGATTATCGTCTATGGGATCAGACACTGAAACAACCCGATAAATACGTTTCCTACGTTATTATGGCTAAATATACTACCAAGAGCACCACGCCGGATCCAGTATTTGTAAAGAGCTATCAACGCCATAAAAATTTGTATAAGGATAAATTTGACCTTATTTACGATGATAATGGCTACATGGTCTTTGCCAGGAAGAGTTTGCATCTAACGCCCGTTGTAGAGGCTTTCTCGACGCCACAGCGCTCATCAAGTAAAGCTGCCGCTGCATCTGATAAGGAAGCTACTTCAACATCTGATTCATCTTCTCAGCCATCAGCTCCAGCTCAAAAACTAGTGTCAATCAGAGTAGCATCGGGCGATTCACAAACTTTGATTGTGCGAGCTCAGATTCACAAACTGGATAAAAAACACCAGTTAACAAGCGCTCAGGAGGCCTATGTAGAGGGTGCTATGGTGCAACATCTTGGTACTGATAGTAATATAGAACCAGGACAAACTATAACACTTGACCTTGCACAACTACAGAGCTCGATAAATGCCAGTAAACAACTAACAGCTAGCCAGTTGGCGGCCTGGCAGGTTTACGGCAGCACCATTGCGTACTAGAATAGACGGATGCATATTCACAGTCTCTTGACGTCTCACTACTTATGGATTGGATTTGGCTTTTTGGCCCAGTTTGTCTTTTTCCTACGTTTTATGGTGCAGTGGTACGCCTCTGAAAAAGAAGGTAAAAGCGTGGTGCCGTTGTCGTTTTGGTATATCAGTATCGTGGGGACGGTTATGATTATTTTGTATTCTTATCATATTCGGGACGTGGTATTTTTCGTGGCCAATATCTTGAGTTTGGGGATCTATTTTCGCAACCTCTCGCTCATTAAGCATGAGCCGAAGTCTGTCAAGCTGGAACTAGAAAATAAAGACTAGCGGGCTGATTTCATCTCAGCCTGGGTACGCCGTAAATCGTCGCGCGCTTTGAGTGTCTGGCGTTTATCGTAGTGCTTTTTGCCGCGCCCGACAGATATGCGAAGTTTGACGTAGCGGCCGCCGGTCAGGATTTCCAATGGTACGATGGTCTTTCCCTGTTGTTTGCCGGCAACCAGCGCGTCAATCTCACGCCGTTTGGCCAGTAGTCGACGGGCGCGAGTCCGATCGGGTTCACTGATAAGGATGCCGCTGCTACCGGCAATAGTAGCGTTGATTAGAAACAATTCGTTGTCTTTGACTGTTACGTAAGCGCCGCGCAAGTGGCCATGACC
>JBAQZF010000008.1:0-3464 GCA_049790715.1 Saccharimonadales bacterium (SeqCode)
ATTGGCCAGCGTGAATTGCAAACCAGGCAACATCATCTACAAATCAGCCAACGAGAGACCAATCAGCGACTGGATCGGATCGAAGGAGAGACCATAGCCCTGCGTAACGACGTCAAAGAACTCTACCGATTAACCACCCATTGATCAGAAGCGGTCTATCTGTTGACTTGCCCTCTGTTTTTCGCTACAATAACATCTTGAATCTTCAAGCAATCTGAGAAGGATACGTTATGCAAAAATGCGATCTCACCGGTAAAGGCAAGCAGTACGGCAGTAATGTCAGCTTTTCGCAGCGCCATACCAAAAAAGTTTGGAAGCCCAACCTCCAGACCAAAACTCTGATGGTCGACGGCCGCAAAGTCACCATGAAACTCAGCACCCAAGCCATCCGCACCCTCAAGAAAAAAGGCCTTTTGACCGCACCTAAGTAACACGCTTTATTGCGTAGCCTGATAAACTGGTCGTATGAAGCATGGCGTACCCTATTACGGCAATTCAGGAGGCGCTTGTGCTCTTGCTTGCTACACAATGGCGGCACAGTACCTCTTACCGGATCAAAAGATAACGTTCAAGCAGCTCTCTCAACTCGCTGACCGGAGAGAGGGTTATATAGTCTGGGGATTTTCGCTTTGGAAATGGCTCATGAACCGAGGAATCCACGTCACCGATTATGACACAATTGACTACGAGGCATGGGCCAGTAAAGGTGCTACTGGTTTGCGGGCATCTGTTCCTGCACAAGATTTCAAGTTTTATCAAGAAAATACCTACGATCTGGAACTAGAGAGCAAACAGATAGGAAAAATGCTATATCATCCAAATTTCACGTATATTAAACTAAAACCAACTTGGCAAGACGTAGTCAACGAGTTCAAGAAATCTGGTATTTGCGATGTAACCCTCAATTCACGACAATTAAACCATCAAACAGGCTTCTCAATTCATCGTGTAGTACTACTGGACATAACAGATAGAGAGGTGATATTTCACGATCCTAACAACGATTGGAGCGGCGCAAACCGGCACGAACCGCTACAGCATTTTCGCAAAGTTTTTGATTCTATGGCAGAGCCAGAGTTAGCTCATTATTTTCTCGTTTAGGATTTCTCAAGGACAACGAGCTGCGTGAGATCACCCAGCTCAGTCGGTTTGAGACGGAATTTAGAAAGCATTTCCTTAGGCTCCATGCCTAATTCTTTCAGGGCATTGGCCAAGTCCTGCTGCGGTACCGGATAATTCAGTGCCTTGTCAGTGTAGTGCGTCGGGATAACCAGCTTTGGCTCGATAGCTTTGATCAGTTTCAAGGCGCCAACGGGGTCCAAAGTGTAGCCGTTGCCACCGACCGGCACCACCAAGACGTCAATCATACCAATAGCTTCCAGCTGTTGATCGTTGAGCTCAGGATACACATGTCCGGTGACCAATACGCTGTGCTCGCCAACCACGAACTTGAACATCGTGGCTTTCAAACCATCTTTATCGACATGTGCGCGAGCCGGAATACCGATAATCGATACATCCGACACCTCGTATTCGCCCGGGCTATCAAAGATCAGACGCGCCTGCGCTGTTCCGCTGCGCGGACCGGTAAACAGCACCACGTCATCTGGCCTCGTAACACTCTTAGCGCCCAAGTCAGCCAGATTGTCATCGATCACGATACGCGTACTTTTGTAAGTCACGCTGACACAGTTAGCACCGTAAAATTGTAAATCCATCATTACTCTCCTTACTCTTCCGTTTTTATATCAGATAACAGATTGTGCGCGTCCACCAATATCTGCTTTTTTGACTGCGCGATCGCCGTCGCGAAGCGATCTCTGATCTGTTGGCGATATTGGAAATCCGGCAAACTCATGACCGTATAGCGAATGCTCTTATTCTCTTTCGCCTCCAGCTCGTCGACGTATTTTTGCATGGCGTTGGGGTTCACTTCGCCAACGATCAAGATATCGACCCCTGCCGTCTCGTCACGCGTAAACTGACCAGTGTAGACCGCTAGGTCGATATGGCCAACTGCTCGCAGATCGTGCTCGCTACTCGGTTCATTGCCATCAGCGACACCCGCTTTTTTACTGGCAGTTTTCTTCACGCCGCGGCCAAATATCTGTTGCAACGGATCATATAAATCAAACTTCTGGTTGACCTCGTAGTATAGCCGGTTGTTGGTATTTTCGGACGTAATAATACCAATGCTCAGTAAGTTGCTGAGCTCGCGCCGGACAGAGTTTATCTGCTCGTCGATCTTACGGGTAATTTCGCGGACATAAAACGAGCGGTTCGGATTGCTATAAAATAGCTGCAGCAGCTTTACCCTCGTCTTGGACCCGAACAGTTGTTCAATCATGAATCCATTGTAGCAAACTATAGCTCGCTCACGAAATTCATGTGTCCAAGAATGTTGTTACAAAATCTACAATATCTGTCCGTTTAACAGATGTAGAAAACCAATGAATACTTTTATTTCGCTTAAACCAGGTGCGCTGTCGCTTGGCCAAATCAAGAGTATCTTTGATGATCGCGGCACGTGTTTCAGCCAGGGTTTGCGTACCCGAAAAGTAGTCCCACCACTGCGCGTACCCCACGCCCTTCATGGCTTCACAGCCCCAGCCATACTGCTCCGCCAAGCCCCGAACTTCCTGCTCCAAACCAGCAACCAGCATGGCGTCTACGCGTTTAGTTATACGTGATTCAAGTTCGAATCGGTCAATCTTCATGCCAAGTACCAGCGTATTCGTTCGCAGCTCTTTCCGAGTTGGTTGGACACCATTCGTTTCAATCAGCCGGATTAAACGTCTTTTATTCTGAATGTCCACGCCTGACGCGTCAATACCCAACTCATCAATCCTCTTAAGTAGAGCCGTCTGATTAAGATCGTTTAATTTTTCTCTTTCCCTGGCATCCCCCACCGGTAAAAACTCAAAGTCATAGATCACGCCGTCAATATATAAGCCGGTACCACCGACCAAAATTGGCAATGTACCGCGACCACTAATTTCATCTATAGTTCGCTGTGCTAACTCCTTAAACTGAGCAGCCGTAATCGGTTTGTCGGGCGTAGTGATGTCAATAAGATGGTGCCTGACCAACTTCTGATCTTCTTTAGATGGTTTCGCCGTCCCAATATCCATCCCTCGATACACCGTCCGCGAATCGGCAGCTATAATCTCGCCGTCAAACTGCCGCGCCAACTCCAAAGCCAACGCCGACTTCCCCGAGGCAGTCTCCCCAACAGCGACCAATAAGCTAGGCTGTTTCTGCACTTGGTTCTAAGCTCTGGAGCCCAGCTTCAAGGCAAGTTTCAAGTCTTTCTACCCATTCTTCAGCTGGAGAGCTTCCCATTGCCCCAAACACGTAATCCCTGTTTATATGGCTCCGTTGCTCTCCTAGACACTCTTTGATAGTTTCTTCGTTCTCCAAAGACCAGCCACGAAGAGCTTCTCTTGCTTGAGGGGTCATAAACC
>JBAQZF010000009.1:0-3724 GCA_049790715.1 Saccharimonadales bacterium (SeqCode)
CGGCCATGTAGTGCGACCACATCAGGCTGTAGGCTAGCAAGCCGAAGAGAGGGAATAACTGGTAAGAGTTGAGCGGCAAAAAGTGCCAATTGTAGTCCCGCCCCCAAGCCACAAGCGCTACTATGGCTACGGTGAGGCTGAGTAGCCAAGCAATACTTTGGCACCATATAATGGATCGAGATTCAGGAGATGTCGTAGTGGAAGTCGTCATTGACATTACGCGCAATAGTGATTATTATACTTAAGTAAGTTAATCATGTTAATCCGATTTTAATTAAAAGTATGAATTTACCGACCTATATCACTAGTACCGTACAAACGCAAGCCTATCGTCTGCTACGCGAGCACATCTACGCCGTACTTTCCCAGTATGACCTGACACCTACCTATTGGTCAACGCTTGGCATCATTTTTGAGGCTCGGGACGGCGTGCGACAGGTGGATATCGCCCAGGAGCTGTACGTGAAAGCACCGCTGGTTACTACCATGGCCCGGGAGCTGGAGCGACGGGGGCTGGTGCAGAGCGTGCAGAATCAGTTTGATGCTCGTGCCAAACTGCTGGCGCTGACGCCGGCTGGTAAAAAACTGATGAAAAACGTCGAAGCTGATCTCGAAGCGCGTCTTAAAAAATTATTAAATGGTTTAACGGAACGTGACTTAGTCGCCTATCATAAAGTCTTAACGACTATTGTATCTAACGATACGCTACTCAAAAAACAGATGTAAATCGCGGAAAACTGTGGAAAAGTAAAAATACTGCTTGCTAAAAAACTAGTTAAGTAATTTAATTAAACGTATCAATATTACTATAAGAGCCACAAGCGGCTAAAGGAAGATACCTATGAGATTAAGAAATAATGAATCCGGTAATATTGGATTCGTGGCGGTGGCGATAATTATCGGCCTGGTGATAGGCTTCGCGGCTGCTCGGGTCATGGATAACAACAAAGACACGAACACCTCAAGCACAGCAAGCGTGCCGACTAGTAGCACCAAAGCGGCTGATTTACGCTCCAACCTAGTAACGCTCGGCGTCGAACATATGATGCTAACTGATCAGGCGATTGACGGCGCCCTCGACAACAGCCCGAACGCTTCGGCTACGGCTGCTGCGCTGTACGGCAATGGTAACGATATCGGCGCCGCAGTCGGAAGTGTCTACGGCAGTGATGCCGAGAAGACCTTTGACAGCGTCTGGAAACTGCATCTCGATCAGTTCGTAAAATACGCCGTAGCTGATAGCAAGAGCGATGAAGCCGGTAAAAAAGCCGCGCTGGACGCTATCTCGATTGGCTACACCAAGCCACTGTCACAGTATCTAGCCAAGGCTAATCCAAATCTGCCTGAAGCGACTTTGGAGTCAGTCCTCGGCGATCATGTAGCTATGACAGCTCAGATGATAGATGACCACGTAGCCGGTAAGTACGCTGACGAAGCGGCTGAACTAAAGCAAGCCAATCAGCACATCGCGGGTATCTTTAGTACCTTGGCGGGCGGTATTGTCAAACAGTATCCTGCGAAATTTCAGGACTAATCAGGGCCCAGGAATTTCAAACTAACTACATACAGCGGGTGGAGCGCCTACAGCAAGCGCTTTGCCCGCTTTTTAGAATCAGAAGAGGCAGGGTATGAAACAGAATAAAGGACTATACGTCGGTATAGCACTGGTGATCGTCGTGGTAGTGCTCGGTCTGGTGGTCGTCAAGAGCAGTGATCATAAGACTGCTACTACCACTACGGCGACAAGTGCTGATACTAGTAGCGCGGTAGCTACTAACGCGGTAAACATTAGCAACTACATGTTTGATCCGATGGTTATCAAAGTCAAAGTCGGCACGACGGTCACCTGGACCAACAAAGACTCGGTGCACCACAGCGTGACAGCCGATACTACCAGCAGCGACGCGCCGAATAGTTCGCTATTTGGCCAAAACGAAACCTACAGATTTACCTTTAAAAAGGCTGGTACCTACACCTTTCACTGCATACCGCATCCATATATGCATGGTACAGTAGTCGTGACTGAGTAGCGTTGTCTGAAAGATTCTGAGGAGGTTAGCGTGCGAGAGATCCTCGATCATTGGCGAAAAGGAGTGCGGCTGTACATCGGCATCGGCATTGTGCTGGTAACGCTTGAAGTCTGGTGGTGGGCTAGTGCTTCGTATAGCGGTTCGGTGCTGTTTGCTACGCGCCTAGAGGAAGCCTACGCCTGGCTAGCTGTCGGGCTGATATGTTCGGCAGTCACTATCGGGCCGCTCTATAAAGTTTTTCCGCGTTTGGGAGGCAAGGGCATGCTGTTTGACGCTCGTCGATTAATCGGGGTTGGCGCGGCCTGGTTTGCTAGTCTGCACGTGGCAGTCGCCTACGTCTCGCTTTTTAAGCTGGCGAATCCGCTGCATTTGCCTAGAAGCTATCAGCAAGCATTCGTGGTCGGCGCGCTGGCGTTGATTATCCTCCTGGCCATGGCCGTTACTTCTTTTGACAAAGCTTTGAAGACGATGGGAATATGGTGGTTTCGGCTGCACCGGCTGGTTTACGTGGCTTTACTGCTTATCTTGCTGCACGCCTTTTTGATCGGTGTCCACGCTACGCAGTGGCCGGCGTTGATTATCCTGACTGTCGTGGCGGTTGGTTTGTTGAGCTTGCATATTTATATCAGTTTTGTGCGACAAGAACGGCCGACTATCGGGCAATTACTGACTATTTCTTATGTCGTGCTATTGCTGGTCGCTCTTTTTAACTATGGCTATGGGCAGAAACTTGGTTACAATCCGATCGAGGGAAAGCACGCGGCGCGCCATGAATAAATTACGTCGTTGCGTGGTTATTGTTTTGAGCATGACGGCTTTATTTTTGATTGGCTCTAATGGGGTGGCGCGGGCCCACGTCTTGAAACAGGACAATGGTATCTCGGGCGTGCTGCACATTCCACCGGAAGACAACCCTGAAGCCGGCCAACCGACGACGCTCGAGGTGTCGTTTGGCGATGCCAAAAATGCGTTTAGTTTGCAGCACTGTGATTGCCGCGCGCTGGTCAAAAATAATGGTCAGCTCGTGCGGACGGCGGCCTTGCGTCCGGCGCTGGCTGGCGCGACGCTTAATGCTACTACTAGCGTGCAGTTTCCGGTTATCGGCGTGTATGACGTGATCGTCGAGGGGGTGCCAAAGGACGGCACGTTTCACGCTTTTCAGCTCGACTACTTGGTGCGAGTCGTGGGTGGTACTCCGAGCGACGCCAGCGGCAGTACCGGCAGCTCGGTGGTCATAGTGGGCGTCGGTAGCCTGATTGTTTTGTGTATGGTTGCCTATAGTGCTATTCAGCGTGGCGGGCGATATACATTATCAGATAGTAAACGGAGGAAACAGCGATGATAACGAAATTGAAAAATTGGAGCCTAGCTTTCACTAGCATAGCGCTACTGGCTCCGGCTATCGTCAGCGCGCATGTTGTAGTCAATCCTAGCCAAATCGGAATAGGAGCCGAACAGACATTTACCATCAGCGTACCCAATGAAAAGCAATCAAATGTCACGCGGCTGAAGCTGCTGATCCCAGCTGGTCTCAGTGATCTGTCGCCAACCGTCAAACCTGGCTGGCAAATCCAGGCCGATACGACCGGCAGCGGCGATAGCGCCGTCGTAACCGCTGTCACCTGGAGCGGCGGCACGATTCCCGTTGGCCAACGCGACGATTTCAGCTTTAGCGCCCAAGCTCCGGCTAAAGC
>JBAQZF010000010.1:0-8868 GCA_049790715.1 Saccharimonadales bacterium (SeqCode)
CACTACATCAGCTACAGTGTCACGCAGCGCACGCCAGCCCGCAGCGGCAGACGATAATCTTGACTAGTTTAACTTAATATGATAGGATGTAAGTATGACAGAACTACAGCGAAAACTTGAAACACCTTATCGGGATCGACCGTACGGTGTACACGTACGCCCGCGGCCGAAAGATAAGAACTTATCACAGGCCGTACTCAGTAAGGCAGGCTCGCGTGAAGGCGCATCAAGAGACATTTCACCCGAAGCAGTACGTCGCAGAGGTCTAAAAAAGGCTGTGGCACTTGGCGCTATTGCGGCAGTTGGCATGGTGGGCGCTATTGATATAACTGCAAAACTTGCTAATCACGCGGTCGGCGCTCAACATCAGACTGCTTCAGCCAACGAACGAGCCCAACATGCATATCAGGATCAATTAGAACAACAGGCCGCGCAGCCTGATATTGATGCTACACAAAAATAGATCCTAAATAAGAGATTACAATTCAGTAGTGCCGCTGGGAGATAAGCAGACCCTTTATGTAGTGGTGTGCCGTACAAAAGGGGAGAAACTGTGGATAAGTGGTGTGTAAAACACCGCTTTTTTATTATTTTGTGCTTGCTGTGGGTGAGTGTGGGTAGTACACTCATGGCAGTGGGTAATCGTGGGTCAGACAAACAAGACCTCACCATTAAATAAAAACCACTAGAAAAATAAGTACTGGGATGGCAACGGTAGACTACTTTCAGCGGAAACTCGACGACAAGCGTCGTTTGACCATACCGACTGAGCTGCGCGAAGAATTCGCCAGCGGGGTAGTCGTGACCCGAGGCTTCCAAAAGTACCTTCATCTCTATCCAAAATCAGTATGGGATGAAGCGGTCGAGCCGCAGCTCGCGGGAAGTATTCTCGATGAGCAGATCGCCGACCTAAACGTGCGGTTCCGGACGGGCAAGACTGAGGGCGTCATCGACGCCAAACAGGGGCGATTCAGCCTCGAGCAGCACTTGCTGGATTATGCCGGAATTGAGCGTGATGTCACCGCCGTACGTGTCGGCAAGTACTGGCGTCTGATGGCTAAGTAGGCTTCGGGCACCAGGTAAGTCCTTTAACAAAACAAAAAAGATTAGAAATCTAGAAACTCTCTCAGCCTAAATCAGACTGGGAAGAGCAGCTATGTTTCCGCCAGAGGCGGAATTCGAATTTATTTCGAAAGTAGCGATGAGAAACCTGCGGTAGTAGGTGTCTCATTACCACTCGAGGTTAGCTAATCGGCAGTCAACAAGTGGAACTGAATAGGAAACCACTCTAAAAAACCTCGCACTTTTCTCAAAACACCTCCCAAAACTCCACCTCACACATAAGTCTCTCAAACTTTTTGCTGAAATTCGTTTCAGTATCGACTTGACTCCAATTGTAATTTTTTACGATTTAGTCTTGTCACACAAAAACAAAAATCTGTACACAAAAAACAAACAGTTGGCTGCCGATTAGGTGACCTTGCAAAAACCAAAACGTCTTCCATGCTTGGCACAGCTTGGGCGAAGACCTGCGCTCCGATGCTCACGTACCCTCAAGTACGCTGCGCTTCGGTGCTCGGCCTTCATCCCAATCTGCACTCAAGCCTGAAAGACTTGTCAGCGGTAAAAATTTTCTACGGCTGACTAAAAATACAAGACAAGATGCACCAAAACAAACACCACTATCAAAATAAACAGCATGTGCCGGTTTTGCTTGCGCAAGTACTGCGCTATCTGGATCCGCGGAGCGGGGAATCATACCTTGATCTGACGGCTGGATACGGCGGACACGCGGCGGCGATTCTGGAACGGACGAACAGTAGCGCGAAAGCGGTGCTGGTAGACCGCGACGGGAAGGCGGTTCGGCAGCTGGAAGAGCGCTTTGCTGGTACGAACGTAACAATTCGGCAGCAAGACTTTTTGAGCGCTAGCCAAGAGCTAGTAGCCGATCGGCAGCAGTTTGATCTTATAGTGGCAGACCTTGGGGTATCGTCACCGCACCTTAACGAGGGGAATCGAGGCTTTAGCCTCGCTACCAACGGGCCATTGGATATGCGCATGGATCAAGATCAAGCGCTCACCGCGGTTGATATTGTCAACACCTATAGTGAAGACGAGTTGGCGGATATCTTGCGGCGCTATGGTGAAGAGCCAAAAGCCAAGCAGATTGCTCGGTTGATTGTTCGGGCGCGTCCGCTGCAAACAACGGACGAGCTGGCAAGGGTAGTGGCTCGGGCATGGCCAGGGCGAAGTCGGGTTCATCCGGCGACGCGCAGTTTCCAGGCTATCCGGATCGCCGTCAACGACGAACTGGGTTTGCTGGAGCGGAGTCTGCCGCTGTGGTTGCAATTACTCGCGCCAGGCGGACGGATCGCGGTCATCAGCTTTCACAGCCTAGAGGACCGGTTGGTCAAACAGGCCTTACGGGAAGTCGCTGGCGATCGTTACGACGCTGAACTGCGTTTGCTCACCAAGCGGCCAGTGACGGCTGACCCCACTGAATTAGTTTTTAATCCGCGTGCTCGCAGCGCAAAACTGCGCGCCGCAGCGAAAATAAAAATAGAAAGGGACGCTCATGCCAATCCAGGTTAAAAGCAGATCCCACACCTACAAAATCCACGTTCGCGTGGAAGCGTAGGCACAAAAATCCAGCTCTGGCTTTCGGGTCAGGGCTGGAGCTAAAAAACTAACACAAATACACACATAAAAACGAGAGAAATACATGACATATTCCAGTAGTTTGGCTATGAATCGCACGCGTTTCACTGGCCGGAATCAAAATTCTGTCAGCTTTCAGACGCAAGCCCGCGTGCTGGGGCCGATCAGCAACAGCATCGTGCTGATCGTGCTGGCATGTCTGCTTGGTCTGCTGTATCTGACGCAGGTCACCAAGACCAATGCTTACGGCTATCAGATCAATACGCTGCAGCAGCAGCAATCGCAGCTCAAAAGCCAACACGACAACCTGGAAGTGGCTTCGGCTCGCTTGCAGTCGCTGAGCCGCGTCCAAGGCAGCGCCGTGGCTAAGAATCTGGTACCGGTCGCGCCGAGCGCTACGGTTAAAAACTAGAGCCGGACAGTACGATGTTGCTCACTTGCTAAACACTATGGCCACTATGCAACCCGGCTTCACGAAAGACCCGATTATACGATTTTTCGTGGTATTGATACTGATTTTATATGTAATTTACGTATTTGGCGGTGGTATAAGCGGTAATACGGTTCTCTTTAGGGGTTATACTCGTGATGTCCAGTTTATCGTCGGAGTGTTTATAGGGTATTTACTACTGCGCCCACTGCTTAAAAAATGTCTAAGCCGTACGACAAATCAAGCTCAAAAGGCGGCGATGATCGCATTGACCCTCCTTGGCGCGTTATTCATAGCGGTCTTTTGTGTCGCGCTTATCTTTGGGCTGGCTTTTTCTGGGGGATAAAGAACACTGAAAGCTCGACATCTAGATATAAGCGTTTTATAATTAGGGCTGGATGAATCCACAAAACAAAAACAATCTTACGCAGGCTGTCCGGCGCGTGCGTATCTGGTACGGGCTGTTGCTCCTGGTGGTGGTTATCTTTGGATTACGCTTATTTTACGTGCAAGTTATTAATTATGGTCATTATAAGACGGCGGCGCTGAGTGATCAGCTGAAGCAGTATCAGATTCCGGCGACGCGGGGAATTATCAAGGCTCATGACGGCGACGCGGTAGTGCCGATCGTGCTGAATCAGCAATTGTACACGCTGTACGCTGATCCGGTGTACATTAAAAATGCCGACCAAGTGGCTGCTAAAATTGTTCCTATCATCGGCGGGCAAGCGACTGATTATGCTCAATTAATGCGCGCCAAAGGTACTCGCTACGTGGTATTGGCTAAAAAATTGACAACTGATCAGCGTACTAAAATCGCGGCCTTGAAATTCCCGGGTCTCGGCACGCAGGCTCAAGATTACCGCACTTATCCACAAGGTAATCTGGCGTCCCAGGTATTGGGATTTGTCAGCAATGACGGGACGGGCGAGTACGGTGTCGAGCAGGCGCTTAATAAGCGGCTGGAGGGCACGCCGGGCCAGCTCAAGGCTATCACTGACGTGAACGGCGTGCCGCTGGCGGCCAGCAAAGACAATACTGATGTCCAGCCGAAAAACGGCGATAATCTGGTGTTGACGATCGATCTGGCCATGCAGCAGCAACTAGAAACTATTTTGGCGCAGGGGACGAAGAACGCCAAAGCTGACGGAGCCAGCGCGCTGATCATGGATCCGAACACCGGAGCTGTCAAGGCGATGGCTAATTATCCGACCTATGATCCGGCGCAGTATGCCAAGGTGGGTGACCCGACGGTCTTTCAAAACGCGGCAGTGGCTAGTCCAATCGAAGTCGGCTCCATTATGAAAACGCTGACTACTTCGGCGGCGCTTGACCAAGGAGTGATTCAGCCTAATACGACGTATTATGATCCGGCGTCCTGGACGGTCGACGGCTTCAAGATCACTAATATCGAGGAAGACGGCGGGCCTGGGAAACGTAGTATTGCTGATCTGTTGAATTTATCGCTGAATACGGGGGCTACCTGGGAACTCATGCAAATGGGTGGTGGCCAGATTAACACCAAGGCCCGCGACGCCTGGCATGATTATATGGTCAATCACTTCATGCTTGGCAAGGCGACGGGGATTGAACAGGGCTATGAGGCCACTGGCTCTGTGCCCGAACCGGCTGATAATGGCGCTGGCATAGACCTGACGTACGCCAACACTGCCTTTGGCCAGGCTATGACGGCGACGCCGCTACAAATGGGCGCGGCGCTGTCGGCTGTCCTGAATGGCGGCACGTACTATCAGCCGCACCTGGTAGATCAGACGATTGACGCTGACGGCAAGAGCACCTATACGAAGCCTAAAGTCGTCAAGCAGCACGTGGTCAGCCCGCAGGTTGGACAGGCGATGATACCGCTCATGGAATACGTCGTGCAGCACCACAACATCACGCCAGCGTTTGATCAAAACACCTACGCTGTCGGCGGCAAGACTGGTACAGCGCAAATCGCTAAGCAGGGCGGCGGCTATCACGAGGATGAATTTAATGGCACCTACATAGGCTTCGTGGGCGGCGATAAGGTCCAATATGTCATCGTGGTGTTCGTCGATAGGCCGAAAAACGGCGGCTACGCTGGTACCGCGGCAGCGCAGCCGATTTTCGCGGGGCTGGCCCATATGCTGATTAATAATTCCTATGTAACGCCAAAGAGCGGCAATTAATGTATAATAATCAAAAGCAGCCAGATTTTGACTGTTGCGATGCCGTAAGGCGCGTGGTCAAGATACATAATAAAAATGCTATAATAAAACAAAAAGTTAGTCTATGAATACTCTACACATCGCGATCAGCACTAATGATTTGATTCGGATTTTGGCGCTGGGCTTTTTTGGCTTCGCGTTTAGCATGGCTATCACGCCGCTGTATACCACGACTGCCTATAAGTATCAGTGGTGGAAACGCCAGCGCACCGAGGCATGGTCGGGCGGCAAGGCGACGGTTTATCAAAAACTGCACGCCGCCAAGCACAAACGCAACGTGCCGACTATGGCGGGCCTGATTTTTTTGACCGCTATTACTATCGTGACCTTGATCGCCAATCTTAGCCGCGGCGAAACCTGGCTGCCGCTGGCTGGTCTGGTGGGCGCGGGTTTGATCGGTCTCATCGATGACATTATGAATATCCGCAGCGTTGGCGGCGTGGCGGGGATGAGCGCGCGTCTTAAATTCGGCTTGTACAGCGTGCTGCTGGTGGTGGCTGGCTGGTGGTTTTACGCCAAGCTGGGCGTGCATTCTATCTATCTGCCTGGCATACAGCAGTGGCACATCGGGGTGCTGGTCATCGCGCTATTTTGGCTGGTGGTGATCGCGACGGCTATTTCGGTGAATATCACTGATGGTCTGGATGGTCTGGCCGGCGGCTTGCTGACTTCTTCGTTTACGGCTTATGCTATTATCGCGGTGGTGGAGCATAAATTCGTGCTGGCTGGTTTCTGTCTGACGGTTATCGGCGCGCTGCTGAGTTACACGTGGTTTAACATCTATCCAGCACGCTTTTTTATGGGTGATGCCGGATCATTCGCGCTTGGTACGGCGCTGGGTATCATCGCCCTACAAACAGATACGATCTACGTGCTGCCGATTATCGGTGCCGTCTATGTCATGGAAACTGGTTCGGTGATCATTAATCGTACGTCGCGCAAGCTGCGCCATGGCAAAAAGGTCTTTCTGTCTTCGCCGATTCATCATCATTTTGAAGCCATTGGCTGGCCGGAGACCAAAGTCACGATGCGCTTTTGGATTTTGGGGCAGGTGGCTAGCGTGCTTGGAGTGATTGTCTTTCTCATAGGGAGACAGTGATGCGGCCGCAAGCGCCTCGGCGCCGTTCGGAGTTGCAAGCGGTCGAGCTGTCTCTGGGGCGAAAGCATCGGCCGGATTATTGGCTGTTGATTTTGTGCGCGGTGCTGTTAGCGATCGGTCTGATCGTCGTGTACGCTATTAGTCCGGCGCTGAGCGCGGCGAACCACGTGAGTAATAGCTACTATGTCAGCAAGCAGCTGATAGCGATCGTCTTGAGCGTGGTGGCCTTTATGATTACTGCCCAAGTGCCGCTAGGTTGGTGGCGCCAGGCGCACAAGCCGTTGCTGATTGTCGCTGGTCTGGCGACGCTAATGGCACTGGTTTTGCCGGTGAATCCGGCTTTTCCGGCGCACCGCTGGGTGCGGCTGGGGAGTTTTTCGTTTCAATCGGTTGAATTGGTAAAATTCGCGGTACTGGTGTGGCTGGCGGGATTTTTGGCCGCGCGCTTGAAAGAAGGCAGCATCGCTAACGCGCGCTTGACGCTGAAACCGATGCTGCTGGCATTGGCTGGGATTGGCGTCTTGGTGCTGGTCTTGCAGAGCGATACTGGTTCGACTGGCGTCATCGTGGTTATGATGGCTGTCATGGCTTATGTGGCCGGCCTGCCGATGGGACGAATTGCTCTGATTGCTAGCGTGGTCTTGCTTGCTCTAGTGTTTGTGGTGTCGGCCACGCCGTATCGACGCGCTCGGCTGGAGACATTTTTACACCCTCAGGCTAACTGCCAGAGCAGCGGCTATCAGGCTTGCCAAGCGTTGA
This sequence comes from Saccharimonadales bacterium (SeqCode), assembly GCA_049790715.1. Lineage (GTDB taxonomy): Bacteria > Patescibacteriota > Saccharimonadia > Saccharimonadales > UBA4665 > JBAQZF01. Next base: position 7,157 of record JBAQZF010000010.1, read on the forward strand.
TCGCGGTCGGATCGGGCGGTATGATCGGGCTGGGGTTGGGCAGTAGCGTCCAAGCCTATGGCTATTTGCCAGAGGCGGCCAATGACTCGATATTCGCTATTTACGCCGAGAAGTTTGGTTTCGTGGGCAGCGTGCTACTGCTAGGGATATTCGTGGCTTTTTTCGCCCGTTTGAAATTGGTCGCCGAACGTCTGACTGATGATTTTAGTCGATTGCTGGTGATCGGTGTGCTGTCGTGGCTGAGTATTCAGGCGCTAATCAACATTGGCGCTATGATCGGGCTGTTGCCGCTTAAAGGCATCACCTTGCCGTTCGTTAGCTACGGCGGCACCAGCGTAGTGTTCGCGGCGGCGGCGGTCGGACTGGTGTTTCAGGCGTCGCGCTACACTGCCTTTACGACTCCCCGGATTTCTTCTGAAACTGAGCGTGGCGGCAGCTTGGGGATGCGCGGTGACGTCTTGCGGAAGGCCCGCTATTCATGAAAACCACTGTCGTGCTGACTGGCGGCGGTTCTGGCGGCCATATCACGCCGATCGTAGCGGTAGCGGCCGAGCTGAAACGGCAACGATCAGATACGCGTACGGTCTACATCGGCCAGCGTGGTGACCGATTAGCTGACATAGCGGCCGACAATCCGGCCATCGACGAAGTGCTCAGCGTGCGAGCTGGTAAGTTTCGTCGCTATCATGGTGAAGGTTGGCGGCAGTTGCTAGACCTCTCGACGCTGCTGAAAAATATACGGGATTTTTTCTACGTGCTGATCGGTTTCTGGCAGAGCAGGGGGCTGTTGAAAAAAATACAACCCGATGTCGTGTTTGTCAAAGGCGGCTTCGTGGGCGTGCCGGTGGGCCTAGCGGCTGCCAGTTTGCGCATCCCCTATATCACCCATGATTCGGATGCTATACCAGGTCTGGCCAATCGGATTATTGCTCGCTGGGCCAGTCTGCATGCCGTAGCGCTGCCTGTGGATACCTATCCTTATCCAGCCGATAAGACGATTACGACCGGCATCCCGCTGCAGGCGGAATTTACGCCGGTCAGTGCCGCTTTGCGCAAAAAATACCGAGCTGAGATTAAAATTCCAGAGGCGGCTAGGCTAGTATTTATTATCGGTGGCGGCCTGGGGTCGCAGCGGGTCAATCAGACGGTTGCTGAAATCGTGCCGCACTTGTTGCGCGAGTTTAAGGATCTCTACGTGGTACATGGGGCTGGCCGAGCCAACGAAGTGGCTCTGCAGCAGGCGTATGCTGCCTCTTTATCAACTAGCGAGCAGGGGAGGGCGCGGGCTTTTGGATTTGTCTCGGACGTCTATCGGTACAGTGGCGCCGCGGACATCATCATTACGCGGGCCGGAGCGACCAACTTAGCGGAATTCGCGCTGCAGGGCAAAGCCTGCGTCGTGGTGCCTAGTCCGTTTCTGAGCGGTGGCCACCAGCTCAAAAACGCGCAATATTTGGCGGATGAAAAAGCCGCGGTCGTGGTCGATGAGGCCACGTTGCTTGATAATCCTAACCAGTTGGCGCGGCAAGTCAGCGGGCTGCTACGTGATACGGCCTATAGGCACGAATTGGAACGCAATCTAGCCACTTTCGCGAAACCGCACGCCACGCGGGAGCTGGCGCGTATAATCCTGGACCAGGCCGGCAAGCGGCCGGCAACCACTGGTCGTAAAAATAGTAGCTCGCGATGAAGTTATTTGGCAGGTCTTCGAC
>JBAQZF010000011.1:0-4324 GCA_049790715.1 Saccharimonadales bacterium (SeqCode)
GCTCTAGACCCACCACCAAAGAATCGCCGAGCTCGTAATCGTGCCGAGCTCGCCGGTTGGTAATTTTCTTTGGCTGGTTGCCAAACTGCTTCTTAGTCATAAACTCTATTGTAACGTGCAGCCGATACATTGACAAAAATAAATATTTATAGTATTTTTTGAATACGCATTCTTATCTGAAGAATTGCCCATTGACAGAGTGGAAAAGGAGAAAAAATGACGGACAACGGCCGACAGGTTTTGCGAGTCTTTGAGATTTATACCATTATCTCTTGGATCGTGGTCGCGGCTGCTATTGCGTATACTTACTGGCGCGGAAACCGGCCTGAGGGTATTGGTGGATGGCTTATTCGCGCTTTCATCCTTTTGTTTGCGCCAGGTGTTGTTTTCATTGCTATTTTCGTTGGTGCGGCTACCCTGGGCGGCACCTGGTAGTACGGAACAGCAACCTAGGAGGAGAGACAGTAATGCCTTTTTGGCGAGACGTTATAGGAGTTAATCCTCATAGCTTCTTTGGTCAGTATTTCTTTGGAGACTGGGGAAGTTTTGGTAACATAAACAGCATTGTGCTGGCTATTGGAGGTACGCTGCTTTTTGTAGCCGTTTTTAAGTTGTTCTGGGAAGAATTGTACTGGCCGATACCTTTGGTGATAGCAGTAGTTAATTTGGTGTGCGCTCCGTTTGCCGCCATGCTGACTATAGGATTTATAGTGCTTGCCATGGCTGTCGCTTTCTTTGTAAACGCTGGAGATTGAAGTTGACGGTATGTTCTCCGGAGATAAGCACCGACGATTTATCTCCTCTGCGGCGATACAAAGACAGCTTGAGCATTTTACTCGCTTCTTTACCTCCCTCGTTGCTCCACTCTGTCACTTTACCAAAAAACTGAACGAGATTGAGTTATTTGGTAAGGTTACTTATTCTGAAATTCCTGCTGGGCGACGTTCCAGAGCGATGGGTCGTGCAGTTTAACCATCCGATAATACCAATATTCGCCGCCCCACATGTCGATTTCGCGCATGCCGGTGGCTTTGCCGTATTGGAAGCGGTCCCGCAGCCGTTTGGCATCAAGTGATTTATTTTGCTCGGCTAGGCTGATCTGAGGCAGCTGTTTGCCGTTTGGCGCCCAGGCTTCGGCCTGCATTTCGTGGATGATCATATCGCGGCCGTCGTGGATTTTTTGCAAACCAGCCAAAAAGGCGTAGTACCAGGCGGGAAATGGATATTCCAGATAGCGGTGGGTGATACCGGCGTCCCAGACGCGCTTGTAGACCGACACGCCGTACTCATCCGGTTTGGGCGGGCCGACGGGGATGCCGATGGCATTATTGCTGCGGCTGATGATGACTGGATGCCGCGAATCGAGCTTTTTGACGAGGTTAAATTCATCTACCAGACGCTGCCGGTCAAAGTTGGTACAGGTGCCGAATCCATGCAAAAAGTACTCGTTTTCCAGCTGGTAGCTGTCCAGACTTGGCGAGGTTTTGTAGCGATTGATGACGGCTTGCATCACTTGTTCCAGCTGTGGTTGCCACTGGCTGACTGGCTCGCCTGATGCCCAATCTGGCATGTGGCACTCCGGCCAGCGCGGTTGGCGCAGACCGATACTCAGCGTGATGGTGGCGTGCGCGGCCTCGGCCTTGCGAAATTGCCAGTCTAGCTGGCTGAAGTCATAATGACCAGGTGTCGGCTCGATATCGCTCCAGTAGCTAACCAGCCGGAAGTGCTTGACACCGATGCCGATCAAGCTGTCCATGGTTTGCTGAGGATCAACTCCCAGATAGGTCGCGTAGTCGGGTATGAAGCTGACACCTAGCTGCAGCGGTTTGCTAGCCTCGGTATGAATGTACCACTGAGCGATGCCGTACATGCTGCCAACCACTAGAATTATCAAGCTGATCAGTATGATTACCAGACGTTTGAGCCAGCGATTTTTTGGGAGTACAGCCCGCAGACTGCGGCGTATAAAGCGATAGCTAGCAAGTAGAAAACCGTCGCCAGCAGGATGTTGCTTGCTACTCGCTCCTTGCTGCTTGCTGGTATGATGGATGGGCATGATTGTAGATAAATTAGCGCGCGTTAGTATCGTCATCCCAGTATACAACGAGGCCGGGCACATTGGCGCCTGCCTGGAGGCTATTGCCGCTCAGACCGCTGCGCCCTACGAAGTCATCGTGGTGGATAATAATTCGACCGACGACACCGTCGCCATCGCCGAGCGCTATCCGTTCGTGAAAGTCTTACGCGAACCGCGACAGGGCGTGGTCTACGCTCGCGACCGCGGTTTTGACGCGGTCACTGGTGACATCATCGGTCGGCTGGACGCCGACAGCATCATCGCGCCTGATTGGGTGGCCACCCTGCGGCAGTTATTTACTGAAGACGATGATCTGGCGGCAGTTACGGGCAAAGTCCGCTACTACGGTTTGGCGCTGAGTTCGTGGCTTGATGCTTTTGACCTGCGTATCCGGCGGCGGATGGCTCGCTTGCTAGGCCGCGAGATAGCCATGCAGGGGGCTAATTTGGCGCTGCGCCGTTCGGCGTGGCAACAGGTGAAACGGCACTTGTGCCGCGTCGGTGGCATGCACGAAGATTATGATTTGGCGATTCACCTGGCGGCCCGCCACTACAAGATCACTTTTGACGAGCGGATGGAGGCCATGATTGATTCCCGTCGCCTGCGCTCCAGCTGGCGCGATTTTCGCGCCTACGCCTGGCTCAGTCCCCAGACCTACGCCCAACATCATCTGAAAAGCCGTCGCCACATGTACCCTGTCGTGGCGCTGGTAATCATCTGTTATCTGCCGCTAAAATTACTGCACCGCGGCTTTAACGCCGAAACCAAACGCTTCTCCTGGTACCAATTACTGACCAGCACCGCCAGCGTCCGCGTCAATCCCGCGACCTTTGTTGACTGATTAGTCACTCTGAGGATTTGAGACGTAGCCGCCGCTATCAGTCGGCGTCGGATGGCAGATGCCCCACAGCCCAGCGTGCCCAGCCATAGCCGCCTGCTCTGCCGCCGAAAACTCCGCCGACTTGCTAAATGGAAAATACGGATAGTAAAAACCATAGCCGCCCTGGATGAGCAATTTGTTGACCAGCCGCCCATCCGGTAGATAGACGTAGCGCAGGAGCCGGTTATAGCGGTCGCGGTCAGTACTCAGTGAATCCGATACCAGCCGCACTCGATTGCCACCAATAGTATTTTTAGTAAAAGCCGCCGCTGCCGGCCCGTAACACTGCACCGGCGTGTTCGGTTTGTGCGTTTCCGGCGTGTCGACACCGATGAAGCGGACTTTCTCGACCTTGCCGTTCATGTTGACCGCGATGGTGTCGCCGTCCACGAAGTGCGCCACGCTATACAGCCCTGGCTGATCGCGCTCTGCCGTTTTGCTGGCACCACTCAACCACCCCTGTTGCTGAGCATAAAACGCCAGCACGCTGAGCACGATAACAACCACAGCCGACCAACTATGCCGTCGACGCATACTTTTGCCTCCTAAACATATCTAGAGACCAAGTAACCGCATGAGCTCTTTTCTGTCAAGATTCGCCCCGTCAATTTTAATGATTTTTTCATCTTTCCGCGGCGGCTCCAGCTTACTGACGATAGCCTTAAATTCGGCCTCGCTCATAGTGATCGCGTAGCCATTGCGTGTCATGCCACTGTGTACTGCTCGCTCTTTGGCGATCTCTGAGGGCGTAATCAGCCAGAGCACGACCGTTTCAGCTCCATAGCGCGCCGCGATGTCACGCAGTTTTTGCCGATCAGCGTAAAAATTAAAATTCGTGTCAAACACCACGTTGTCGCCAGCCGCCAATAGCTCCCCAGCCCTAGTATTCAGATGTTCATATAGCTGTTCGCTCTCCGCTTGGGCATGTGTCGCTTGCCCAAACATCGTATGCCGCTCCTCGTCAGCCCACAGATGCGTCGCCCCCGTAGTCTCGGCGATAATCCGCGCCACCGTCGTCTTGCCCGCCCCCGGATAGCCGATAAAGAGATATAAACGAGGCTTGCTCATACGCTCCAGTCTACCAGATGGACACAAGCTATACGCGTAACGTAATAAAGGTATCCGCTCCAGCCTTCATTTTCGTCCTTTTGGACTCGTCAGTACGAACGCGCATTCGTAAAATAAAGGTTGTTGACAAAGAGACAGGGGTAAAGAGAGCAGGTGCCGCGGAAGCGACCAAAAAGTCAGGTCGCTCCGCGCCCGCGTCATCTTCGTTTTACTCACGTAACCAATACGACCGCGCTAACAATCATACCTATGGTGCATGCGACCTCTATAAGAGCGCCGATGATGTTACGCCTACGCGC
>JBAQZF010000012.1:0-1501 GCA_049790715.1 Saccharimonadales bacterium (SeqCode)
AGCAACATTTTGTATACCAGTTGTATTGTCTTGAAGTGCACTAACCCCAACAGCAGTATTACCAGTACCTGTTGTATTCTGTATTAATGCTTGTCCTCCTACAGCTGTATTATTATTTCCGAATGTATTAAAGTACATTGCTTGAAATCCTATAGCAGTATTCTCAGCACCTGTTGAGTTACTAGCAAGTGTTTGTAGACCAAACGCACTGTTATCAGCACCTGTTGAATTACTTCCAAGTGCTCCATGTCCTACAGCAACATTGTCATTACCTGTATTAGTAGAAAGTGCTCCCCAACCAACAGCAGTATTAGATGAGCCTGTTTGATTAATACCAAGAGCACTATCTCCAACTGCGGTATTATAACTACCCGTTGTATTTGCAGCAAGCGCACTATATCCAACAGCTGTATTAAATTGACCCGTTGTATTTACAGCAAGCGCACTATATCCAACAGCTGTATTCTGAATACCTGTTGTATTTGCAGCAAGCGCACCATATCCAACAGCAGTATTATTATCTGTTGTGTTTCCTGCAAGTGCATTCTGTCCCACAGCAGTATTTTGAATACCTGTTGAATTAGCACTAAGTGCAAGATATCCAACTGCAGTATTACTATTACCTGTTAAATTAAATAAAAGTGCACCATAACCTATAGCTGTGTTAGTCATACCTGTCGTGTTCGTTTGTAATGCTTGGCCTCCAACAGCAACATTAGCTGAACCAGTTGTATTTGCTATCATCGCATTATAACCTATGGCTGTATTGCCAGTACTAATAGTGTTTACAAGTAATGCACTACTACCAACTGCGGTATTAGCTATTCCCATTGTATTAACCGCTAATGCCTTATAACCGACTGCAACATTATCAGTTCCTGTTGTACTTACCGCTAATGCATTATAACCAAGGGCTGTATTATGAATACCAGTAGTGTTTAGAGCTAATGCATTTGAACCGACTGCAGTATTGAAACTGGTTCCTGTTGCATTCGCAGCGAGTGCTTTATAACCAAGTGCTGTGTTATCGGTACCTGTTATATTTTGATTAAGAGCAAGATAACCCATAGCTGTATTATTAATACCTGTTGTATTAGCTCCAAGTGCACTTGAACCAACGGCAGTATTATCAACACCTGTTGTATTAGCATTAAGTGAAGCATATCCAACTGCAGTATTATCAACACCTGTTGAGTTATTAGTAAGTGCACCCGATCCAAAAGCAGTATTATCAACACCTGTTGTATTGAGACTAAGAGTAGTATAACCCATGGCAGTATTATTATTACCAAATGTGTTATCTTGAAGTGCAGAGGTTCCAACAGCCGTATTAAACTCTCCTGTTGTATTAGAAAAAAGTGCATCATATCCCACGGCAGTGTTAAAAGATCCTGTTGTATTTGCAGCTAATGCACTTGAACCGATGGCGGTATTAAATGCACCAGTACCATTGGCTGTTAATGCACTGCTACCCATGGCAGTATTGCCTCCACTACCACTT
>JBAQZF010000013.1:0-11351 GCA_049790715.1 Saccharimonadales bacterium (SeqCode)
GAAACATTTCCGATAATTGAATCAATTGTCCTGGGCCAATGACAAACGTCAGGCCGACGAATAGTCCGGTGAGGATGACGCCTGTCGCGCCGCCGCCAATTATGAGCTTGCGCGGATTGCCGCTTACAAAAGCTCGCAGTCTGCCTAGTATAGTCGAAGATGAAGAGCTTCCCGGGCTAAACGCGAAGCCAGCATCAGCCCCCCCGCCTCCCTGCGTGGCGCCCTGCTCGCCAGCAGCGAGATTTGATGCCACGCTGGAACCGGCGGTAGAAGTGCTTGCTCCGTCACCTCTTCGGCGTGAGGCGCCAGCGGTACTATCGCTAAACCCCCCGCCACGTGACCGACCAGCGGTGTTGGTGCCGACCCCTTCTTGGGTACGTAGTCCGGGTAGATCTGGGCGAATACCAGCGCGGTCTTCTTCGGGCAGTCTGGTAGAGGGTTCTGTGTCCATATTTTTTATGTACCCCGATTCACCCGCTTATTATACGCTACCAGGATAGAGGCGGTTGTTGAGGTCGATGGTGCCCTGGGGTTGGTTGAATTCTCCGGCTTGCTGGCTGGCGGCCGCGGCGTTGATTTGCTGGACTTGCTCGGGATTGGTGGTGATCAGGCCGGTTTCAGTGGGACTGGCTACAACCTGGATGTGGACGTGGTTTTGGCCGGCAAAAAACAAGCCTTGGCCAACTGGGAACTGGCTCAGGCGTTTCCGCTCCTCGCTGGTCAGTTTAAAAACGTCGGTCAAGACATCGACGGCGCTGGGCGACTGCTTGAGCAAAAATTGCATGGAAGCGTTGGCGACGATGGCCCGACCCATACGACTGCCCATAAAATCTTCGACGTCTTGGGTGATAGTGGTGATGCCTAGATTGTATTTGCGCGCCCGTTTCGCCAGGCTAAACAGGAAATTGGCACTGTCTTCGTATTTCATCAGTTGCCAAGCCTCATCGACGACTAGCAAACGGCGTTTCTGATCACTTTTCGTTTTATTCCAGATGTAGTTAAGCACGATGTACATAGCCACTGGCCGCAACTCGTCTTCCAAATCGCGCAGGTTAAACACCACCAGCGGGTTGTTGATGTCGATGTTGCTTTGCTGGCTGAAAATACCGGCAAAGGTGCCGCTGGTGTATTTGCGCAAGCGCTGGGCCAGCTGCGGGCCGGTGCCGCCCATGTGCAGCAAGACATCGTAAAGGTCGGTGATGGCTGGCGGCGTGCCGGTGTGAGTCAGCGGGTCGTTGGTGATGCCGGCTTTGGCGTAGGTAGCGATCAGGGCGGCATCCAGATCGGCCTCTTCGCTGGGGGCTAGGGCGGGCATCAGGGCGCTATTGCCGCCGACCATTTGCGTCTGGGCGCCACCCATCATTAGGCGTAGCAAACCATGCAGCGTGATGAGGTTGCTACGCAGCGCGTTGTCGGCTTCTTCAGAATCAACTACCTTTGGCAAGTCAAACGGATTGATTCGAGTCGCCGAATTTAAGCTCAAGCGGACATAGGCGCCGCCGACGGCTTCGCACATCCGCTGGTATTCGTTTTCGGGGTCGATGATGAAGATCTCGGTGCCAAACATCATGCTGCGTAGGGCTTCCAATTTGACAGTAAAGCTTTTACCGGCGCCAGACTTGGCGAAGACCACCGAATTACCATTTTCCAGAGAGAAACGGTCAAAAATCACCAGGCCGGAATTGTGCATGTTGATGCCGTAGAGCACGCCGTTGTCTTGTGTCAGATCAGCGCTGGTGAACGGAAAGCTAGTACTCAGCGCGCCAGTGCTCATATTGCGGCGAATTTGCAGCTGGTCGACCATCTGGGGAATGGTGCTGTTGAGTCCCTGCTCTTGCTGCGAGGTGGCTGGTTTGCTATAGACCAACTGTTGTCCAAGCATTGATTCGACTTTGTGGCTGACGAATTCCAATTCTTCCATGCTGCCGGCGTAAATCGTGAAGTATAGACCGAAGCGGAAGAAACGCTCTTCGCCGACCTGCAGCTTGTCGCGCATTTCCTCAGCGTCGATGATGGCCGCCTGCTTACCTGGATCGCGCACTCGGCCCTTTTCGCCGTCGATCTGGATGCCAGCCTCCAGCTGCGTAACTTTCTTTTTTAGATTTTCTAGTACCACCTGGCTTTCCACCGGATAAATGTACATGCTCAGATCCATGACCTCGTCGAGATTAACCATGCTGCTCAGCCAGCCGGTATAGACCTGCCGCGGATAGCCATAGACGTAGTAGGTGCGAGCATAGCGGGTGCCGAGCTGAAAGTGCGTGCTGCTAAACTCCAGCGAGCTGGGCGCGATGAAATCACGCAGCGCGGTGATGCCTTTTTGAAAAGCGGCTTGTACTTCCTGCTCTTCGCGGGCGCGCTGGGCTTGGGCGATAGCGACCGGATCAGTCGCCGGCGGTTTCTTTTTACCAAAGGCCATTATATTTCCCGCCTAACTGCGCCGCCGCGGGTAAACAAATATAATGGCTGCCTGCCGCCCAGAGTCAAGCCGTATAGAGCAAAACGAAGCGTTATCATTGGAGCTCCCGTTGCAGGTGGGCCTGTGGCGCGGCGCCCTGGCCTTTAGTGACGATGTCGGCGGTCATGTTGTTGAAGTTTTTTAGCTGCTGGCGGGTGGCGGTGTCCGGATTGTAGGTATCGTAGTACAGCTCAATTAATTCTTGAGTGTCGAGCGGCAAACCCTGGATGCTAGACTGCGCCAGGCCCGATAGTACCGCTTGTACGCGGTTACGCAGCTCGGTCTTGGCGTTTTCCAGATCAACTTCATTGATGACGATGTGCTGATCTTTATTTTTGAACAATCCGCCAAGCCCGCTCAGGAAGTTTTTGCTCTGCGTCAGGGCTTTTTGGACATCGGCGACCGGATAAAACGGTATGACTACGTAAAAACGCTTATCCATGATGTTGGTCTGCTGGCTCAGGTTGTCAATATAGCCAATGTAGTCTTCCATCAGCATCGCCAGCAGCATATTGTCGTGTTCGGTGCGGATTTTGTCGAGTTTCTCGATGTAGGGTTGCAGATCGACTTTTTGGGAGCGCATAAAGATCTGAATCGGGAAATACAGCGAATTCAAAAATCCTTGGTAGCTGTACTCAACTGCTTCCTGCTCCTGGGCGCTCATCAGATCAAAGTTGATGCTTTTGACCATCACCACCGAGCGGTACGAGCCGTCGCTCATGATGACGATGCCGTCGCGGATTTCGGCGATCTGAAGTAAATTCTGCGTGCTATTGGCATTGGACACTGGTTTGGCGGCTGGAGCTTGCTTGCCTGGTTGGGGGGCTTGGGGCATGACCCCGCCCACCGGTACGGGCGGCGCTAAAATTTGTCCCTGCGCCGGTACGGGACTTGGAAGCGGTGGCAGAGCAGCAACCGGCTGCGCGGGTACTGGCGTTACTGGCAAGCCGGACGCTGCTTGCGGCTGATCAGGCGCGGCCGCGGTAGTCAGCGATGGTATCGTCCGATCAGCCGCCTCTCTAGGCAGACCGGTTGGTCGAATGGCCGCGCCGCCGGGCTGCTGGGCAGCATACGGATTTGGTTGATTTGGTACCGAAGGATTCATGAGAAAATGGGCCCACCTTTTGCTTTGTCACTGATGTGTTTTTCATCAGAGGAATGAATATCAGTGCAATGAAATGACAACTTCATCTTGCGACGACTCGTCCTGCTTGGCTTTGTGGGCCTCCCGGGCCAGAGTCGCTACGTTCAAATCGTTGTTATTTGCCAAAGATAGTATAGCAGGATTGGGCGGTGGAGTGCCAGCCGGTGGTTGCGAGTTATCAGAGGGAATTGATGATGCCGGAGGATTGGCGGGTTGTGGCGGATTGGCGCTCAACGGCTGCAAGGTGCGTAAGTGAGCATAGGAAGTTGGTTGCGCGCTGTTTCGAGCTTTTAGTTGAGCGTCCAGGGCGGCTTCATCGGGCGTGGCTGCCTGGGTTACGGGCGCTGACGCCGCGGTTGCATCTGCTGGTTGGACGATCTGAGCGCTGGAAAACATAGCCTGGTCGGGTGGCAGGCTGCTTGGAACGGCAGGCTGATTCATGAACCAGTAGTCGGCCGGCGGGCCAGCTGGTTGGGCTTTTTGGCCCCGTCTCACGTCATTCATCTCGTCGATCAGCTCGCGGCGATGCGTCTGAGTAGACTGATTGATCAGTTGGTCAAACTGTTGAGCGATAGGGTTGCTGGTCTCGTCCAAGATGTCGTCGGCGGCCTGAACGTCATAGTTTGGCACGTCCTGGGGGATGGCGCTCATGTCGATGAGCCGGTCAGACGACACGGAGGCCAGCGGGTCAGGTTGAGCGTAGGCGTTGACATTGACGTTTTTGATAGCCCAACCGCGGCTGTCGATAGTGTTGGCCAGGGCGTTTAGCCGGCTTTGGACTTCGTTTTGACTCAAGCCGTTGGTAAACGTATGCTCGATTTTCTTGGGCGCGGTGACGGTCACCAGTTCCTTGACACCGCTCTGATCCCAGATGCGTTTACGAGGCTTGATGAAAAAGCGAATTTTGGCCAGCGCCCACACCTCGGTCGGCTGATCCCTGCCAAATGGTACGGCGAAAAAGGCGCAAAACAACCCAGGCGGCAGAAACAACACCAGTAAAAACGCCACGTGCTTGGTCAGCGCCACGAAACAGATATAGAAACAAAATACGGCGATCAACGCGAAGATAAACTGCCGCAGCGTCAACGGCCCCAGAATATGATCTTCGGCTTCGATGTCTTGGAGGAGTTTATAGGTGGCCATAAGTCCTTCAGTATAACAGAGACCACGACAGTAAGCTGCCGATGGCTATTACCTCTTTTCTACCTATTCCTCCCGCCTACGTCTTGCCTCTTCGCTGTCATATCCACGAGCTGCTCGTCGTACGGGGTCACTATCCTCAATAGCAGTTAATCTATCACCGGCATGAGCTCTGAGCTGATCATATTCTCTTAACGCGCTATCTCTTGTTGCTCCTATAGGACTGGCTCCTGATATAGTACGTGTCTCCCTGGCGAATACCCCAACAGCCTCTTCTGCTCCTCCTTGTGCGCGAACTCTTGTCTGAGTCTGTTGCTCAGGATTCATATCCGAAAACTCACGCTGACTTACGCCAGCAAAGCTACTTATATCTTGTGGGGTCAGCGTGTCCGGATTTCTTGAACGATCCCATAAGCCTTGGAAGTATTCGCGGTGACCGGTCATAGCCGCGGGCTTGCTGCTACCATGTTGGTCTAAGCGTACACTACTCCATGCGCGATATCCGTCGTATGGGCCACCATCAACAGCAGCTGACTGATCTGGTCTGCCTGCTGCGGATTTAGCAGAGAACTGATACGTATTCATTAAACTTCGATATGTACCTTCATCACCAACATTATTTGGATCATTACGATCGCCACCGGCGAGTTCACGCATGACTCCTGTAGCTTCGTTCCAGCCCTTTTCACCCGGTGCTATTTCATAACCGATAGTCGCGGGATTAGTCAAAGCCTGACGGCGCATGAATGGCGTACGGCCAATCCTATCGGCCACTGCCGAAGAAAAGAGCCGTTGTTGGTATTGTGCTTGATCTATGTCACCGGAACCCAACTCTGCTTCAGCAGCTGCCCTTGACTCGGCTCCGGAGCCGTACCGATAGAGATCGCCCATCACGTTGCTATCATCTTTGTACTGAGCGTACATCATAGACTCCATACCCTGCTGCCCATAAAAGCCTTGATAGGCGTTGCGTATACCGGCTAGCCTGGTGCTTCGGCGCTGCCGGCCGCCTTCGGTTAAGTCTGACGGCCTAAACTGACTAACTATACCTTTACCCGAGAGATTAAGGTCGGCATTCCTGGCGGCCAAGTTTCTACGGACCTTGTTGCGCCAGCTATTCGGATCATTTTCCCTGCCCTTAACCATTTCGTGGCCTTGTTTGCGAGCATTAGTTGCTACTTCATGCAACCTACCAAGTAGTCCACCGGCCAGCCGGAAGCTATAGGGTATGAGGAATAGCGGCACGAATAAAGCCATAGCTGATAATATTTGTACGAACGCGGTATCAATACCATCAGTTGTTTTATTAATTGTTACCGATAAAACATTGGCCATGGCAAACAATACGGCGATTAATGGGTACACTAATAAAGTTTTGACAAGTAAATCCCACCATTTCCTAAAATACTGTTGCGTATTTGGCAAACAATACAGCGCGAAGGCGACGGGTGATACCAGTACTAAAAAGATAATGAGGCCTTGTCGGACTACTATAGTCACGAGTATCGCCACAAACGTCAGGAAAGCAGGAATAACTATCATAAGTAGTAAGAATTCCAGCAAAGGACCTATGGCAGCGATAGCCCACGCGCTTCCTGCTGCAAGCGCGCCTAAGCCCAAGCCGGCCGTACCTTCACCAATATGAATCTTGTATGTTCCAGACAGCCTGAACGGTGCTTCAATCAAGGCCGCCACGCCGCTGCCTAGGATGTTCGTAAAGTCTACTAGCAGCGCGACGATATATATTGATAAGTTGATTAAGATGGCCGCGATGAGTAGACGAGGTAAAATCTTCTTCGCCGAATAGGCATCTATAAGTCCCCCGCCGATTGATTCGCCGAACACGATTACCAGCAAAGCCATTACCAAAAATATATCACCATATACTCTAAAGTTTGACCATATTTCATATGTATGTGTAGGGTCGCCTCCAGGATTAGATACATTGATCGGCTTTGTTTTCAGCATTGGCTCCACTAGATCGCTATAAATATGATCACTAGCACTAGCCCCGCTGTTGATTAATTTGCAGAATATCCAAGCCAATCCTGGGTCGCTGTCTTCGCAAGTTGGCGCGGAGGTACTGTTAGTATCCGACCCCCCCTGCTCTAGCTGAAAACCTTTCTGGCAATATTGCAGCAGGATGCCGCCTTCGTTGGTACAAGCTTCGCCTTGGGTTTTACTGTTGGCGGCTCCGATATAGCCTTTCACGCACGCGTTCAAAATTTCATCTGAGTTTGAGGCGCCGGGTATTTCGGGAGAGCAAGCGGCGTTGGCCTTTTGCTGTGTATCGTTGGCCTTTTTTTGCTCTGGAGTGACAGTGCCTCCGAGCTTATTGTATTCGTCCCTGTGCTCGTAACCGTAGCTATACCCAAGAGAACAATAATAAGCCAAGCTCGTGTTGCTTTTGTAAAGATCTGAACTCGTATAGCAAGGCCTCTCAGTGACCTTTTTTATCTCCTTGGCATCTTTCTTAACGCCAGCAAGAAAACCGTTATCGCAAGCCTCTTCTCGTTGGTGAAGCTCGGATTGGGATAGCAACTTTGGTGCTGTCGTCTCGCCTGGTACCTCTTCTTGCACAGGTTGTTTACCGTACCCGGAACAAGCCGCATCCTCAAGCTCGCTTTTTGTCTGCGCGGTAGTATCATCCGCGTACACCCTACTCGATCCGTTATATAAGGTGGCGGATAGCGAAATAAGAACGGCAACAAGCGGAATAAAATAAAGTAAACGACGTTTCATTTTTACCCATAACTATACCACAAGCGATATAGGGTGGCGCAATTGTTCCGACGAACGCGCGGTTGATTTTTCGCGGCCTATAATTCATAATTTACCCTGAAAGAGCGATATAAGCTAAAATACAAAAGCATGAAGCTATTAACCAACAAGAGTCTACTGTTCACGATACTGGTTTTGGCTGGTGTATTGGGGTTTAGTTTTTTTTCAAGTTCGTCTCAAGCGTACGCGGATTCACTAAAAAAAATTGATCAGACTTCACAAAGCATCTTTAATGGTCAACTGTGTCCTGCTCTGAAAAAGATCCAAGGCCAAAATCTCTATGGAGACTGTAAAGAATACGATCAGCAGACGAGCCAGGATGCCGCCGCCAAGAAAATTTGTGATAAATATGGAGATGATCAGCTAAAGAAACAATGTGCGAAATATAAAAAGTACGCGCCAAAGTCTTTGGTCGCGACAAATGACACCTGCGGCGGAAAGGACACTCATGGCAACGACCTGTCAGTCAATATCAGCATCAATATTGGTTGTAAAGGAGAAGGCAATCCCATAGCTGACGGCCTCTTTGCTATTATACGCGTGTTATCGGATGGTGTTGGCCTGATCGTCATTGGCTCGATCGTTCTGGGCGGCATCCAGTATTCGGCCTCTCGCGGTGATCCCCAAGCGACAGCTATGGCGGTCAATCGGATTCGCAGCTCGCTGATTGCGCTGCTTATCTATATATTTAGCTACGCTATTCTCAACTATATAATTCCTAAAGGCTTCCTCGGATGATAACCAGTCTCTTGTCTCATTTCGCGGCGTCATGTTCGGGCGGCGGCTTTTTAGGCTTCCATACCTGGTACGAGTATTTGCCTGGTACTACTTCAAATGGCCTGTGCAGCCCCCAGCTTACCAGTCTCAACGATGTCTGGCTGGTCGTCGCGGCCATCATCGAGATCATGCTGCGTGTCGCGGCTATCGTGGCGGTCATATTCGTGATCTACGGCGGCTTTTCCTATATCACCAGCCAAGGCGAGCCAGAAAAGACGGGCCAAGCCAAGAGTATGTTGACCAACGCCCTCGTGGGTTTGGCTATAGCGGTTATGGCGGCGGCTATCGTATCATTTATAGCGAAGAGTATTCATAACACATGATCTACCAACTAGTCGGTTACATTGGTACAATCTCTAAGGGCAATGCCAACTGTGGAGACGGAGTGAACGGAGGCTGCAGTACGGGGCTGCCGTTAGTGACTGCCGGCAGCGATCAGCTGCATCAAGTGTTGCAAATCGTTTTCGCTGTGGCTGCGGCCCTGGCTGTTCTGATGATCGTCGTGGCTGGTTTGCGTTTCATCACTGCCCAAGGCAATCCGCAAGAAGTATCCAAGGCTCGGAGCACCATAGCCTACGCCCTAGTGGGCTTGCTGGTGGCGCTGGCCGCCGAAGCGATAGTATCATTAGTATTAAATAACCCAAGTTTATGAAAAAGTTTTTTCTCGTAGCTCTCCTCGCGGTCACTTTTCTGGCTTTTCTTTCGACGCCAGCATTCTTTAATAACGGCTCCGCGGGCGCTGTCGATATCTTCTCAAGATGCCAAAATGACCCCGACGTAGACGCACAAGACAAAATGGCGTGTGCTGATTGCTCAAGCGCCGCCAAAGACACGGATGTTTGCAATTCAGTAAATGCCCAAGAAGGCAACACCGATGAAAAAGGCAATTATAACAACAACAACCCCATAGTAAACATAATCAAAGCCGCCATCAATGTTCTGTCCCTCATCATCGGAGCTGCAGCAATTATAGGAGTAATCGTGAGCGGGCTTCGTATGGTTGCTTCCGGTGGTGATAGTAATGCGGTCGCGTCAGCCCGTAGTGGCTTGATGTATTCACTTATCGGTATTGCGGTTGTCCTGCTGGCTCAATCGCTAGTGGTTTTTGTATTAAGTAAGGTACAATGAGGTAACAAATAAGATCATGCGAAACATAAAAATTGCCGTACTCGTACTAACGCTAAGCCTGCTCAGTTTCGGAGCTGTTAGTACTAAAAGTGCCCACGCTCTATCTATTCCCTCCTACGCAGCAGCAGATCTAAAAGCTGATGCCAACAATGGCCTCGATCAAGTTGGTGGCAGCGGCGTAACTTTCGAAAAGGTTGTAAGCGCGGCAGTTGTTATTCTCAGTATTATAGTGGGTATGGCGGCAGTTATCATGGTGATTGTAAGCGGCATGAAATATATAACCTCCGGTGGTGATTCCGCTAAAGTTAGCTCGGCTAAAACTACGCTTGCCTACGCGCTGATTGGGCTGGCTGTTGCGGCGCTTGCTCAATTTTTGGTTCATTTCGTATTGAATACTGCCGAGGGTACCCAATCCTGTCCTTCCAAGCCGAGTGTCACAGTTTCAAGTTCGGAATGTAAATGATGCCTATAAAGCTTGAAGCGCCAAGATCGCTGTGCTATAACTTACAGTAAGAATAATGAAAGGTAACTATGATTCACAAAATTAAAAACTTCATCTTGTTAGGAATTGCTGGTGCTACGTTGCTAGCTCCGGGTTTAATTCCGGCGGTTGCTTCTGCGGCTGATAACACCAGCATTGGTGAGAGCCTTTGTACGGGCGTAAATTCAGCCGTTCCCGGCGTCCAAGGTCATGGAAGTGCCACAACATGTGGTACGGCAGGCACTACTGCCGATACTGGCCTAGGTGGCATTGCTAGCAAAATTGTTAATGTCTTCTCCGTAATCGTTGGTATCGTAGCTGTTCTGATGATTATCTATGGAGGATTCAGGTACATTACCTCTGGTGGTGACAGTGGCAATGTCGGAAATGCTAAAAACACTTTAATTTACGCCATAGTAGGGCTAATTATAGTCGCTTTGGCGCAATTCCTTGTCCACTACGTGCTTAATACTGTTGGCAGTAGCGGTCTCACTAGTCAGTAAAAATCCAAGAAAACTAAAGTAAATATATAAAACCCCTCGCGCGCGAGGGGTTTTATTGTGTCGTCGAGCAAGAAGCTTTACAAAACCTGAATCTTCTTAACAGTATCCTGCTGCACCTTACCAAAGCTGATAGTTAGCACGCTGTCTTGAAGACGGCTTCGTCTTCTTCGGTTTTGTCGGCATAAACATAAAAAACAATTGAGCGAATACCTCTAACACTGCTCATCTTGAAGTTTTGTAGTAAAAAATACTTGACACCAGGATTATACGAAAAGAGAGCGTACCCGCTCGAGCACAGTCTTTGTCATAGGAGTCTTGAGGTGGCCGATCTTTTCCCCGATTAAAGTTCGATCGAGAGTCGCTAACTTGTCGTAGCGTATATAGCTGGTTTCTCGTAGACCGCCTTCCGCGAATGCCTGCTTCTCAAGCGTGACGGTGCGACTGGAGCTAAACGGCCGGCTGGTGATCAGACACAAGACCATATCACCGTATTCGGCCTGGGCCAACACGAGAGCCGGCCGCCGCTTCCCGAAACGTAAGTCGGAAAATGGAAAATTTACTATGACGACATCGCCTACTGCAGGTAGGTCCATGCTTCATCTTCTTCGGGACGAAGCCAATCTGAAAAAGCCTTTTGGCTTAAGAGCGCTTCCGGATTAACATATGGCTTTACGCCAGCTTTGGTTATAATGATTTTCTTGCCGACAACAGTCAGTTCAACTTTCGAGCCGAGTTCGCTTTCTTCGAGCAGCGGCTTCGGGATGCGAATACCTTTGGAATTGCCAATTTTGATAATTGAAGCTTTCATTGTAATTACATTGTAGCTACAATGTAATTACGTGTCAAGACTTTCCTCTGGGTGGTGTTTTGTCATTCCCGACCTGATCGGGAATCCGGACAGAAAAGATTTTCTGGATCCCCGCTTTCGCGAGGATGACA
>JBAQZF010000014.1:0-7863 GCA_049790715.1 Saccharimonadales bacterium (SeqCode)
CCGCTCAGTACCGGCTTCCATCTGGAAGGTGCCGGGCTGAAAAGCTAGTTTCACGTCTGTATTTTGCTCCAACCAATCAGCTACCTGATCATGATAGGCAAGCGCGTGCTTGCTAATGGAGCTAAAATATACCCACTTCGGCGTTTCATCCGGCCGCATCTGCGGCCAGTGATAATCATATTCTTCGTGTTTAATGAGAATGGTGCGCTCGTCTTTGTACCAGAGTACATAGTGATAATTACTTTTTTTACCGGCGTTGATGCGTACAAAACGCGTGTCGACATGGTTTTTATCAAGCGCTTTGATCATATCGCGGCCATGTGGATCGGCACCGACATTCGTGACAAAAGCGCTGTTGAGCCCTAGCCGCGCGAAAGCAACAGCGGCGTTGCTGGCATTGCCGACGGCCTCGATAATTTCGACGTGATCATAAGGAATCTTGGAGCCAAAGGGCATAGCCAGCCATTTGCCCTGGTCGTTTTCATAGGTGACAGCCTGGTCTTCCAGCAATTTGATAAAGGCGTCGGTCACAATGTCGCCGATACTGATTACGTCTGGTTGTGCTGCCACTATTCCACCCCCACTTAGTTGCTGCTTATGGTTTTAGTGTAGCACGAGCTGGTACGCGCGAGCCAAGTCCTCAGTCACTATAATCGCGTGAAAGTTTTACGAATCCGCGTGATAACCGCCTCGTGGTCATCAACCCGTTCAATTTCGGCCTCTTGTAAGCACCGAATATGCTCGACCGTTTGCTCGACACCAACCAATCTATCATCGACCCGCTGAATTTGATCACGCGTTTCCTGCAAACCATGCTCCATTTGCCGCGACAGCGTGTCATCCAGCTCGTCGATCCGCTGGTCCAAATTATCCATACGCTTAACCAGGTTCTGTTCAAGTCTATCAAGCATGGGCTGGACCAAACTTGGCACTCGTTGGTCAATAATCTTCGGCACCATATCATTAATAATCCCAGGAACACGCTCGTCAATCGAACTATCAATTAGCTGCTTAATGGCAGATAGATCTTCCTGTGTCAGTGTCGCGCTCATAGTGAGTTTAGTATACTGCGCCGCCCGCTCGACGTAAAAATAGTTTAAGGTTTTGTTAATCTTTGATGACGGATTTGATGACGGGCGTGTCAAACAAGGGCTTTGCCAGCGGAGTTGAAATCATCAATTTTGCTTTCGACCACCGTTTGGACGGCTGAAACTACTTCTTTGCTAATCAGTTTAGCGACCGAGTATTCATCGGGGTACTTTTTCAGCGTTTTTTCCAGGGTTACGCGGTAGGCGTAGCGCATGTCGCTGTTGATATTGATCTTGGTGACGCCGATCTGAACGGCATCGCGGAAATAATGTCCTGGCGTGCCACTGCCGCCATGCAACGAGATGTTGCAGTCGATAGCGCCGCGAATCTGCCGCAATAGTTCGAGATCAAGTTTTTTGGGTACCGGATACTTGCCATGGAGGTTGCCGATGGCCGCCGCGAAGGTGTCGATCTTGGTAGCTTCCACGAACGCCTTGGCGCCCTCGGGCGTGCTAAAGGTTTTTTTGATCTCGTCGTAATCGATCTTTTCGGTATGTAGATTGGAGCTGCCGCCGAAATAGTGCGGCTCGCTTTCCACTAGCGCGCCGGTGAAAGCCGCGTACTCGACCACTTCTTTGGTGGCGGCAATGATGTCTTCATCCGAGGCATCGTGATTAGCCTGGCTGACATCGATGTGGATGTACTCGAAACCGGCGTCAATGCCTTTTTTGGCAGCCTCGACGCTGGGGCTGTGGTCGAGATTCACGTAAATCTCGACGCCGTATTGAGCTTTGAAGTTGTCAACCAGATCACGAATGTTATCCAAGCCGATGTCATCAACTTCACCCTGGCTGACTTCGACCAGTACCGGCGCTTTTTTGCTGGCCGCCGCCTGGACGACCGCTTTCAACGTCGCTTCGTCGTCCAGATTGAACGCGCCAAAGGCCCAGCGCTCTGCCCGCGCCTGAGCCATTCGCTCTCGCGCCCGCGTACAGTTTTTCCTGATTTGCTGCAATGTCAACGGCATATTATTTCTCCTTTTTATCTAAAACTACGTGGGCGGCTAGGCGGATGTGCTTGGCGTCGAGGCCGAAATATTCGAGGAGTTGGTTGGGTTCGCCGGATTCACCGAAGCGGTCCCGCATGCCGATGCGCTTCATGGGCGTCGGGCATTCTTCGGCTAGCAGCTCGGCAATCGCCCCACCGAGGCCGCCGATGATCTGGCCCTCTTCGGCCGTTACTACGGCACCGGTTTTACGGACGCTTTTGAGGATGGTTTCTTTGTCGAGGGGCTTGATGGTTGGCACGTGCACGACTTCGGCTTCGATGCCATCCTTGTAGAGTTTTTCGGCAGCCGCGAGGGCTTGATAGGTCATGGTGCCGGTGGCGATCAGCGTCACGTCGGTGCCTTTGGCGAACACGTAGGCTTTGCCGATCTCAAATGGGGTCTTGTCGGTGGTAATAATCGGTGTCGCTTCGCGGGCCAGCCGTAAGTAATTTGGCCGTTTGTCTTGCGCCATGGCCAGCGTAGCTTTTTCGGCCTCGACGCTATCACAGGGCGCGATGACAACCATGTTTGGCAATACCCGCATCAGCGCGATGTCTTCTAGCATCTGATGCGTCGCGCCATCGGGCCCAACGCTGACACCAGCATGACTGCCGACGATCTTGACCGGCCGGTCGTTGAGGCAAATGGTGGTGCGAATCTGCTCCCAGTTACGGCCCGGGCTAAAGGCTGCGTACGAGCTAACAAATGGAATTTTATTCATAGCCGCCAGCCCAGCACCAACCGT
This sequence comes from Saccharimonadales bacterium (SeqCode), assembly GCA_049790715.1. Lineage (GTDB taxonomy): Bacteria > Patescibacteriota > Saccharimonadia > Saccharimonadales > UBA4665 > JBAQZF01. The sequence continues at coordinate 2,823 of JBAQZF010000014.1, forward strand.
TACCAAATTTTGCTCGGCCACCCCGATTTCCACGAACCGCTCTGGAAACTCAGCCTTAAACAAGCTCATCTGCGTCGAATCCGTCAAATCAGCACAGGCCGCCACCACGTTTTCCCAACGCTTCCCTGCCTCCAGCAACCCCCGCCCGAAACCTTTCCGAATCGGCTCCTGGTCCAACTTACCGCTTAAATCAATTAAATACATACTATCACTGACCGCTTTCTCTTTTAGTAAGCCAAAAGTCTACACCTATTAATATTCCACCGGCAATGGCAATATTGAGGATCGCTTTTTCGAGATATGCTTGATGGTGATCCAAATAAGGGATTGATTCTCCATTACTAACAATACAAGCGCTTGACGAAACGCTGCGCTGCAGATAGACAAAAGGAAAACCGAATTGTTGTGGAAACTTTCCTCCATTACCTTGGCTACATTGCAAAAGGGGTCCGCGAGGTAAAGGCACAAGGTTAACTATGGTAAAAAGCACAGCAAGAATAATTAAGATTTTTTGTTTACTCATGTTCGCTCCGGATTTTACCACCGAGGGTACGGAGTTCGTGCAAGGCTTTGACAGCTTGTTCGTGATCGGGCGGTTTGCCATGCCAGGCGAAATCGTTTTCCATGAAATCCACACCTTTGCCAGGAATAGTATGCGCGATAATCATCACCGGCTTTTCCTGAATCGCCCGGGCCATGGCGCAGGCGTCGATAAATGCCTCGATGTTATTGCCGTCGACTTCTAACACGTGCCAGCCAAAAGCCTGCCATTTGGCATGCAGATCTTCCAGTGGCATCACCGTTTCGGTCGGCCCGTCGATCTGGATGTTATTACGATCGATAATCGCGGTGATGTTGTGTAGTTTTTCTTTGCCGCCGAGCATAGCCGCTTCCCAGACATTACCCTCGTCCAGTTCGCCGTCACCCATAACCACATACACGCGGCGATGCGTTTCTGTATCCATGCGTAGCGCCAAAGCCATACCGCACGCTTGGCTCAACCCACAGCCTAAAGGCCCGCTAGTCGTCTCCATACCTGGCAATCGCGTCCGCTCCGGATGCCCCTGCAGCCGCGAACCGAGCTGCCGCAGCGTCAGCAATTCTTTTCGCTCAAAATAGCCAGCATGCGCCATAGTCGCGTAACGCACCGGCACGCAGTGGCCATTACTCAGCAGTAAAATGTCCCGTTCCTCCCAGTCAGGATTTTTCGGATCTTGTTTCAAGACGTCAAAATACAACGCCGTAAAGATGTCCGCCAATCCCAGCGGGCCAGCACTGTGACCGCTGCCAGCATGCTCCAGCATCCGGATAATATCCTCACGAATATCATTGGCGATTTTTTCCAATTGGCTCAAGGGCAGTTTTTTTACCATTCTGCTAGTGATTATAGCAAATAGATCCGAGCAATAGATCTATTGCTTTCTATAAATTATAATTGTAAAATATAATATATATGGAAGGTGAGCTAACTCCACCCTTAGTCTACTGTAAAAGCCTTTGTCCATTCATCGGTCAGCAAGTTTTTGCGCTTGAAGGCGCCTCCTCCGACGAACTTCCTCCACGCATGTGCCCGAGAGTAGCAGGCATCGTTCTGAAAATAGCTGCCGAGAGAATTACGAAAGTCGCGCCCGACTCTAAAGTTCGCGATCCAGTCGATCATATAGTCGATACCAGTAAGTATATGGAAACTGTCTCGCTCGCGGCCGCTCAATATGACGACGATGCTAATGATTGTGTCCGCCTGCTCGTAGCAGCAGGAACCGACAAAGCTACCACCGAAAGCGTGAGCACCGTATCAGATAGTGATGTCCTGTCAAAGCTAGGCAATGCGGCAGCTTCACAGATCAGTTAGATAACGACGATGCTAGCTTACGATAAGCAGCCCCAGCGTCTTCAGCCTTTTGGATGAAGCCGCCGACATTGAGGACGTCGACGCCAGCTTTGACAAGCTCAGAGACATTGCGGTCATTGATGCCGCCGTCCCAGCCGATTTCGGCTTCCGGATGATGCTTGCGAATATCGCGGACTTTGTCGAGTAAATCCAGGTCAGCCTCGCCGCCATGATAGCCAAGATGACCGCTAAACACCAAGATGTGATCGAAACTATGCATGATCTGATAGGCATATTCGACCGGCGTGTCTTGCAACAGCGCTAGTCCGGCCTTAATGCCATGCTGATGCAAACGTGCCGCAAAGTCCATATGGTGGACTTCAGCCTCGTTATGGATGATAACCAGGTGTGGCCGTAATTCGATAAGCTGCTCGATATAATCCATCGGTCGCTGGTACATCAGATGGATATCAGCGGTCAGTTCAGGCGGCCACCAGATCGTATCCAAACCAGGCGATTTCGTAGGCGCGAATTCGCCGTCCATCAGGTCAATGTGCACCCGCTCGGCAAACGGCTTGACCCGCTCCATTTGCGCCCGATATTCGTGGGTGTCGTAGGCCGTAATCGTCGGGCAAATTGCAACTTTATTCATTCTATGTATAATACAGCTCCTTTGAGGAGAAGAGTAGAGCGCTTATGGCTAGAACCCAAGATTTACAGCCCGCTTTGGATGCCGCTCAGAATCAGCTTGGCCTGACATTCAGTACTAGTGATTCTCTCGACACTAAAGCTTTGGCCATTTTAGCTTTTGACGTGGCGATTCTTATTTTTGTCTTACAATCCGAAACGCGTAACAGTCTGTGGCTTTTAGTACCGCTATTTGCCGCCTTAAGTTTTTCGCTCTGCGCCTGCTTAGCCACCGTCAGACCGCGTGAATATGCCGGCGCGATCGTTGACCTCGTAAAGCATCCTGACTATTTCGCTCTCGACAAACAAGCGCTGGTCGCGCAACTCTTGGCCGATACGCAGCAGGGTATCGCTCGTAATTCTAGCCTTAATCGCGTAAAATCTCGCTATTGCGCGGGAGCTATCGTTGCCAGTTTCCTGTCGACCATACTGCTAGTCGGGTGTATACTATAGATATGAACACCAAGACGACTCCGAAAGCCAAGATACGCCGACCGGCCAAGACCACCGCGGTTAAAGCTGTGCGTACCAGTGATGGCAGATTCATACGTCTACCCAAGGGCAACCTCGGTCAAGCTATTATCAAAGGTTTGTAGTTTCAGGTATTAAGTCAGCTGGTCCAGCTGTTCGATGCGGCGGGTAAAGCGCGGCGCGCCGGCGAACGGCGTAGCTAGGAAGGTGTTCGTGATCGTTTCGGCTTGGTCGAGTGACGTGTAGCGAGCCGACAGACATAAGACGTTGCAATCATCATCGTTGCGGGCGGCGCGGGCTTCGTGTTGGTCCCAACACAGCGCGGCACGAATGCCCTTGAAGCGATTAGCGGCGATACACATACCCTGGCCGCTGCCGCAGATCAAGATACCGCGAGCTTCGGGATCATTGGTAGACAGCAAGGCGTTTACGACTTTAGTGGCAAATTGCGGATAGTCATCTTCGGGGCTAATCGTCTGATCACCCTCGTCTACTACTTCATGACCCGCCCGCTGCAAGGCTTTGACAAGCTGTCCTTTATACTCAAAACCATTATGATCGGCACCGATAAAAATTTTCATCGCGTAGCTGTCATGTCCCTAATCGTTGTGTGATTTACTACGATGCAATAAACGCCCCGTATCAGCCACCACTTCAATCAGACGGTTACTGTAGCCCCATTCGTTGTCGTACCACACCATGATCTTGGCCAGATTGCCGCCAACGACTTTGGTGAGCAACAAATCGACAATACCGGAGTGGCTGTTGCCAATGTAGTCGCTACTGACTAGTGGTTCTTCGCTGACATCGAGGATGCCCTGGTAAAACGGCTCGGCGGCGGCTTTTTTAAACGTCTCGTTAATTTCTTCGACACTGGTGCTGCGCTTCAGCAGTACGGTTACATCACTGAGCGAAACTACGGGGGTCGGTACGCGGATGCTCAAGCCGTCAAACTTATCTTTGAGCTGTGGGAGCGTCAGGGTGACAGCAATGGCTGCGCCGGTAGTCGTTGGTACGATGTTTTCCGCGGCGTTGCGACCTTCGCGGAGGTCTTTGTTGGGAGCGTCCTGTAGCGCCTGACTAGCAGTGTAGCTGTGGACAGTGGTAAGCAGCGATTTTTCAACGCCAAATTCTGCTTCTAAAATGGCCATTACCATGCCCAAGGAGTTAGTCGTACAGCTAGCGTTGCTGATAACTTCCGTAGCAGTTTCAAGCTTATCTTCATTGGCGCCGATGACGATCGTATCAATACCATCACTCTTAGTCGGACCAGATAGCACTACTCGTTTAGCGCCGGCTTTTATGTGTAGCTCAGCATCTTCTTTTTTGGTAAAACGACCAGTCGACTCGATTACTAGATCAACTTTATACTCATGCCATGGAAGCGCCGTCGGGTCTTTTTCGGCTAGTACGACGATGTGTTTGCCTTCGACAATGATGCTTTTTTCATCAAAGCTGACTTTTTTGCCGTAGGTACCGTAGTTGCTGTCATGTTTGAGCAAGTAAGCCAGTGTTTTTGTATCAGTTAGGTCATTGATTGCCACTATCTCGAGATCACTTCGCTCGAAGGCGATTTTGAAGGCATTACGCCCAATTCGCCCAAAACCATTAATCGCCACCCGGGTTTTCATGTGTATTCCTTATCTATGGTTCTATCTTACCGCTTATGACTATCATTGTAAAAGGCTTGGGCGCTACGCGCAATCAGTTCTGTAAAAATCCGAACTGTTTTAGCTTGGTAATATCAACGGCCACTCTCTTGGTAACCGGATCATCCAATTCGAACCAACCCACATCTGCAATATTTACCTCCTCGGGTCGATTTTTGAAATTTGTATCCGCCGCCACAAAAGCATACCGAAAATCATGATGATAATGTGCCGGCTCGTCGCGCCGCGGCTGAGGCGGCACCGGATGACTGTCGATGTTGAGCGGTATAAGCGGATTTTTAGCATCTATACGTAATAATTTCATTTGCTGAATGCCAGTTTCCTCTTCGGTTTCTCGTTTTGCCACTTCTAGCGGATTAGCTTCCTCATCTGATTCCCAGTG
>JBAQZF010000015.1:0-8353 GCA_049790715.1 Saccharimonadales bacterium (SeqCode)
ACCTTGGCCTTGCGAACCGGTGGTCCGGCGCGCCACACAATTTATGAAGCGCATACGCTGGTCATTAATATTGGCTGGCGCCACAAAATTTGTGGCCAAAAAACCATTATCGAATGCCCCGTCAGCAATACAGTCCCTGACCGTAACGTCAGTCATATTGTCTAGTTCAAACCCGACATCGCCACTGTTTTGCGAATAACAGTTCTCTACAACCGCTCGTTTACCCCATCCTCGTGAGCACAAGTGCACTGTTACACACGAATTAAAGAATGTCGGGGCAGTAGGGTTGTAGTGACGAATACGCCGGACATAAATCTCGTCATGGTACACATTTGCTGCTATTCCAATAGGTGCCGCGCCGTAAATTCCTATCCCATAATTACCACCGTTAAATTCACAATCCTCCACGACGATGCGTTGAATATTATTCTGGGGCAGGCCGCCCGAGGAGTGAAAAACTGACAAAAACACATTGCGCCGACCAGTAGAAGGCGATCCAGACGTACCGACTATGGGCACGTTCAGGGTGCGACAACGTCGTACCGTTACGTCTTGGATATTGACTTGTGGCGTGATAGTGCCGTTCGCTAAGGTGCCAATAATTACATGGTGGATGCCGCCTTGGTTATTGCAGTCGACAGTCAGGTCGGAAATTTCAACATTGCCCAAAGTATCGCCAGTGTTAGTCGCCGCGAAATCAAGAAAGCGCGGGGTAGCACTCGAAAGTTTAACAGTTGTAATATCTACACCAGCACCGCGAATAAGAATCCTCTGTGATAAATTCTTCGGTATAGCGGGCGGATTGCCACTATTACTAAAAGAATAGGTGCCGGGCGGAAAATACACTACGCCGCCATTGGTAGCCGCCGCGGCCGCCGTAATAGCGCTTTGGACGGCATCTGCGGAATCATTAGTACCAGTGTTGTCAGCATTGTAGGGAGACTTGGTGACATCGATCCAAGCCAGGGCAGCCGAGGCAGTTGACGAAGCGGCAATAGTGACACTGACTTTCTCGTGAGCCGCGTCATCAGCCACGCTCAAGGTAATATTACTGCCTTCGATAAAATCAATGCCGCGGCGAGTGCCAATCGTCGTGCCAGCTTTCATGATTGCTAAACGGGCATTGGCATCCAGGCTGCCGGTCAAGCTATCGCTGCCGCCCGACTGATGATCGCTGGCATGCAGCTTAGGAGATTGCGCGCCCCGACCAGTAGAGTCCAGAGCCATGTAGCCGCTGGACTGGCCTTTTTCACTGATGGGCTGATAGCTAGCCAGGGAAGCGCTGCCGTCCGTTTTGAGCGTTCCATCAGAATTATGCTCGACGGAGAGGAAGCCATTGAGAATATCTCCCCAGTTTCCGCTATCGCTGCCCGGTATCGGAAGTCGAGACACTAGCCACTCCTAAAGTTGTTATGCCTAAAGTATAGGCGTAATCACTTTAGGAGTCAAAAGGGACACCCTAACCCCCTTAGGGCATAATATCCCACGCGAGATCAAGCAACGTAGCCGAGAGCATCTAAGCCTCTAAATGCTACAATAAGACGTATGCTCTCGTTTTTCTCTTGGTGGTACGGCGCGGGGTGGAAGCAGGTTTTGGATAGTTTCATCCTCCGCCTACGAGCCACGCTCAATGTATTTTCGGTTAATCAACTGCTCCGCACGCTGTTCGCGCCCTGGCGCCGGATTATCAGCTACCCAGGAGCCGGTCTCGATCAGCGTCTGCGGGCTTGGGCGGACAACACCTTTAGCCGGATAATCGGTTTCGTGGTGCGGCTGTTCGTGTTGTTCGCCGCGCTGCTGGGCGTGGTGGTGATTGGGTTATTTACCGCTGTGGAATTGTTCGTCTGGCCGCTGTTACCGCTGATGATTCCTGGCTTTATAATACTAGGATTAGTCATATGAGTGCTTTGATCGACACCAGTACCAGGCGAGCCAAAGACGCCCGTCTGGGCAAGGCGATCGGCAAAACTGGCTATCAGTTGCTCCTGTTAGGTGGCGGCATATGCCTGGCGGTCGCGGTCACTCTGGGGATCATCGTCAAAATTCATTACGGCTTTTTGCTGCTCGCGCCGGCACTACTTTGTCTACTGTCGGCTATCTGGTGGAAACGCCAGCTGTCCACTGTGCCGCCATCTGGTAGTGATCTGAATGGTAGATTGTCGGTGGACGTGCTGGCTAGGCTCAAGCCAGGTTTTCAAGCGCAACCGCAAGCCGTCTGGACAGCGCTGAGCACTCACTGGCAAGCTGTCTTTTTTACCAATCATTTGCTGCTGCCAGAGGATATGATAACTCAGCAGCTCGGCACTGACGAAGCCACTCTGCAACAGGCGCTGGCAGTAGCTACCAAGATAGCCGACCAAAACCAGAGTCAGGTAATCGAGCTGGGATTCGTGGTCGCCGGCCTGATGTTGACCTCTCCTCAGATGAAACAACTCCTCGTACAGTTCAAAGCCCGACCGGATGACGTCGAAGCCATGGCCAATTGGCTGGGGCGCAATCTGGCTGAAAACCGTTTAGCCGGACGTACTTTTGGCGGGGTCGGGCGCGACTGGGCCTTTGGCTTCACGCCGCTACTGGATCGATTTGGCCTCAACCTCAGCCTTGGTATCGCCAAGCATGGCGCCCATTTTGGCTGGTTGACCAAATCCGCGGGCGTGCTAGCCATCGAAGCCGCCTTCAATAACCACGCCGGAGCCGTCGCCCTCATCGGCCCTGACGGGATCGGCAAGACTGACAGCGTCTACGCCCTGGCGCAGCGGCTCATCGAAGGCAACACCAGCCGCGCGCTCGCCTATCATCAGATCATTTCACTCAATGCTACCGACATCACCTCCCGCGCCCGCGGCCCCGGCGATCTAGAGCACATCATGATTAGCCTGGCCAACGAAGCCGCCCATGCCGGCCATGTCATTCTATTTTTGGATGACGCGCAGCTGTTTTTCAGCGAAGCGCCAGGGGCGTTTGACGCCACCCAGATACTACTGTCTATCGTCCAGGCCCGCTCCATACCGATGATACTAGCCATGTCACCCAGCGATTACCAACGACTAAAAGCCCGCAATCAGAGTCTAGCCAGCTTGCTTACGCCAGTAGTTTTGCAAGAATTACCAGAGTCAGGCGTCATGCGCGTGCTCGAAGACACCACCGTCCGCCTGGAAAATCAGCACAAGATACTCATCGCCTACGAAGCCCTGCGTGAAGCCTACCGTCTGAGTGGCCGCTACGAACAGGACGAAGCCTACCCAGGCAAAGCCATCAAACTACTGGAGCAAGCCGTCAGCCACAGCAGCAATTCCATCGTCAGCGCCAGCAGCGTCCAGCAAGCCATCGAACAAACTCGCGGCGTTAAGGTCAGCAGCGCAGCGCCAGCCGAAGCCGACGCCCTGCTACATCTGGAAGACGACATCCACAGACGCATGATAAATCAAACCTACGCCGTCAAAGCCGTCGCCAACGCCCTGCGCCGCGCCCGAGCTGGTGTCACTAATCCACGCCGCCCGATCGGTAGCTTTCTATTTCTCGGCCCTACCGGTGTTGGCAAAACAGAATTAGCCAAAGCCGTCGCTGCCACCTACTTTGGCGCCGAAAGCAGCCTCATTCGCCTGGATATGAGCGAATATCAGCAGCCCGACGACGTCCAACGCTTGTTGTCGACCGGAGCCAATGACAGCCGCAGCCTGCTGATGTCCGTCCGCGGCCAACCATTCTCCGTCGTCCTGCTCGACGAGATCGAAAAAGCCCACCCCAATGTCCTCAATCTGTTGCTGCAGCTGCTCGACGAAGGCCAGCTCACCGACAGCTCCGGCCGAGCGGCTTCATTTAAAGATTGCGTCATCATCGTCACCAGTAACGCCGGCGCCGATATAATCCGCCAGCGCATCGCGGCCGGCGAGAGCTTAGACGCTTTCACCAACCAATTCACCGATCAGCTAATCAGCAGCGGTCAGTTCAAGCCCGAACTCCTCAATCGCTTCGACGAGATGGTGCTGTTTCGGCCGCTCAACCCCGATGAATTAGCTCAGATCGTCCAGCTGATGGTCGGAGAAATCAACAAGACCCTGGCCAATCAAAACCTATCCGTCGAGTTAACTCCAGCAGCCATTCAAAAAATTGTCGAAAAGGGCAACGACCCGCGCCTCGGCGCCCGCCCTATGCGCCGCGCCCTGCAAAAAGCCGTCGAAGACACCGTCGCCCAGAAAATCCTCCGCGGCCAGGCCCATCCTGGCGACCATCTTACTTTAGACGTGAATGATCTAGCTCTTTAGTTAATCTTAGTGCCGGTCGTATGGCCAGTGGCGGTTTGCAAGATACTATCCGATCGCAAAGCGTCAAAGATGATGATCGGCAGCTGGTGCTCCATGGCCAGTCCCAGAGCCGCTTTGTCCATGACTTTGATAGCGTCGTCAGCTACCGCTTGCTGAAAACTCATCTGTTCGACTTTGGCCGCATCCGGAAATTGTGCCGGATCCTTTTCATACACACCGTCGACTTTAGTAGCCTTCAGCACTACCTGACAGTCCAGTTCCAGCGCCAGTGAAACCGCCGCCGTATCCGTCGTCAAATACGGTCGGCCGATGCCGCCGGCAGCGATCACCACCCGACCTTTTTCCAGATGCTTACCGGCCAAGCGATGGATAAACGGCTCGGCGACTTGCTCGGCAAAAATGCTCGATAAACAGCGCGTCGGCACGCCCTGCGACTCAAAGATATCCGTCAGCGCCAAGGCGTTCATCATCGTGGCCAGCATGCCGATGTGGTCAGCTGTCACTCGCTTGATGCCATGTCCAGCCAGCTGCTTGCCGCGGGCGAAGTTGCCGCCGCCGACCATAATCACTATTTGGGTGCCGCTATCAGCCACTTTTTTGATCTCGCGGGCCAGCCACGACCCCAGTTCAGCGTCGATACCACCCTCAAACTTACCAGCCAGCTGCTCACCCGACAGCTTCAGAAGTATCCGCGTATATGGCTGATCGCTCATCTAAGGCTACAGTCTAGCAAACAAATCTTAAATGTCGTAGCTTTTACTTTTTGGTTTTACGTCGGAAGTATTATACTGAAACCATGAGTAATCGGAAATTCGACGAAGACGAGGTGCAGGGACTAGCTGGTATTATTATCGAACGATTCGAGGATCAGCTTAAAAAGCTAGTAGAAAGTATTGACGGTCGAATTGAATACCACCTTCGCCCCTTAAAGGAGGATGTCAACACTCTGAAAAGAGACGTTGTTACTATAAAAATAGTAATCAAAGCGACTAATCAAGATATTCACAGCCATCACAAACAACTCAAAAATCTGAATACACGAGTTGGCCGCTTAGAAATAGCTCGTGCCTAAATCATGCTGAAACTCTACTCCTGGAATGTTAACGGCATCCGCGCCGTCACCAACAAGGGTTTGTTTCAGCCATTTCTCGACGCCGAGCAGCCCGACATCCTCTGCCTACAAGAGATCAAAGCCAAGCCGGAACAGATAGAGCTAGCCCTAGATGGCTACCGCGCCTTCTGGTACTCCGCCGAAAAGCCCGGCTACAGCGGCACCGCCATCTTGAGCAAAATCAAACCGCTACAGGTCATCGACGGCTTTCCGCGAGATATCATCAAGAAATTTAAAGTCAGCGGTGACACCTACGGCGACCCCAACAAAGAGGGCAGAGTTATTGCTGCCGAGTTTGATACATTCTGGGTGGTCACCGTCTACACGCCCAACGCCAAAGACGATCTCAGCCGCATCCCGCTCAGGCACAAACACTGGGATCCAGCATTCTTGGCCTATTGCGAGCAACTGGAGAAAACTAAGCCTGTGGTGTTCTGCGGCGATCTGAATGTAGCGCACACCGAAGACGATCTAGCCAACCCCAAGCCCAACAGAGGCAAAAAGGGCTTTACCGAAGAAGAACGCTCAGGCTTCCAAAACTTCCTAGACGCCGGCTTCATCGACACTTTCCGCATGTTCAAGCAGGGAAACGGCTACTACACCTGGTGGAGCCATTTCGCCAACTCCCGCGCCCGTAACGTCGGCTGGCGCATCGATTATTTCTTGGTGTCAGAAAGCCTGAAAAGCAAGGTCAAAGCCGCCGACATCCACCCCAAAACTCTCGGCTCCGACCATTGCCCCGTATCTGTTACACTAGACATATGAGCAAGCGCGACGACCAGACGACAATTCAGGAATTAAAAGATCTGGTCACTCAGTTCTCCGAGGAGCGCGGCTGGGATAGACACCACACGCCAAAGAATTTAGCCGTATCAATCGCCATCGAAGCCGCCGAACTGATGGAGCATTTCCAGTGGGACGAATATCAGCAAAATGATCGAGACGAAATCGCCGCCGAGCTGGCCGACATCCTCGCTTATATTTTCAATTTTGCCGCCGTCATGGACATCGACATCGCTACTACCTACAGAGAAAAACTCAAGAAAGCAGTTCAAAAATATCCTGTCAAATTATTCAACAAAGACCGCGTCGGCGAAGCCGATTTCTTCCGCATCAAACAAGCCCACCGCCAGAAGAAAGAAGATAAAAAATGACGCCTGACGAACACACCAACCAAGAATTTTTCCTCGACGTCGGTGACGGCCATCAACTGTACGTCCAGGACTGGGGCAAAAAAGACGCCAAAACACCAATCATTTTCCTTCATGGCGGCCCTGGCAGCGGCTGTAATGATAGACATAAAGATTTATTTGACCCAGCGTCGCAACGCGTGATCTTTCATGATCAGCGTGGCGCTGGCAAGAGCCTGCCATATGGCTCGATAGATCACAACACTACGCAGCACTTAGTCGACGACATTGAAAAGCTAGCAGACCACTTAAAGCTCACGCAAGTCATTATAGTTGGCGGCTCATGGGGATCTTGCCTGGCGCTAGTGTACGCCATCAAATACCAGACACGCGTCAAGGGTATGGTCTTGAGCGGAGTCGTAACCAACACTAAACAAGAGCTGGCATGGTTTACCAAAGGCGCGTATCAGACCTTTTTCCCTGACGTCTGGGAGACTTATTTGAAACGAACGCCAAAATCCCACCATACCGACCCAAGCGCTTATCATTTCAAGCGCATACTCGGCAGCGACAAACAAGCTATGCTCGAGTCGGCCAGAGCGTTCATGGATATGGATTTAGCAATTATGCGACTAGATGACCGCTACGTGCCCAACACCGATAAAGATTTCGATGGGATTAACCAAAAGATCGAAGCCCATTATTTTAGCAATACCTGTTTTCTGCCAGATAATTACATACATCAGCACGCGCCACGCTTAAGCATGCCAATCTACCTCATCAACGGTCGTTACGATATGATCTGTCCACCACAAAATACCTACCAGCTACACCAACTATTACCCAACAGCAACCTTATATGGACAATTAGCGGTCATCGCAACGAACACGAAGACTGGAATGTAATCCGCATGACGGCTCAACAGCTGAGCCAGGAAAAATCGTGAGTCGGCCTTTCGCGGTTTTTGACATCGATGGCACACTAATTCGGTGGCAGTTGTATCATGCTATCGGCGACGCTTTGGCGAAGCAGGGGATTATCGACGCCGCCAAGTTTCAACAGGTGCGAGCCGCGCGTATGAACTGGAAAAAGCGCAGTAGCGAAGACTCCTTCACCGAGTACGAGCACCAGCTGATCAAGGTGTTTGACCAGGCATTACCAGGGCAGGCAGTCAGCATCCTGCAAGCAGCCATCGACACCGTCTTTGACGAATACAAGGAGCAGGTCTACACCTACACCCGCGACCTCATACAGGAGCTAAAAGCCAAAAACTATCTGTTATTCGCCGTCTCCGGCTCGCCGAGCATGATTGTCCAGAAAATGGCCGACTACTACGGCTTTGATGATTGGGCGGCCACACGTTACGCCGTCAAAAATGGCCGTTTTACCGGTGAAAAAGACCTGTCCGTTACTAAAAAACCAGCTCTTCTGAAACAATTGATCAGTACGCATCAGGCTGATTCAAAAGATAGTATTGGGGTCGGCGACAGCGAAGGCGACATTAGCATGCTGGAGCTGACCGAACGGCCCATCGCCTTCAACCCCACTAAGCAGCTCTTCGAGCACGCCAAACAACAGGGATGGCAAATCGTTCTAGAGCGTAAAAACGTCGTATATCAATTGGAGTCGCGAGATGGATCATACCTACTGGCATAAACAGACGGCCGCGCGGCCATTGTTTCCAGATCTGTTATGGAGTCGGCCGGAGCACAAAGCCCACGCTGGCAAACTGCTGATCGTCGGCGGCAACGCGCATGGCTTTGCCGCGCCAGCCGAAGCTTACAGCCAGAGTCAGCGAGCTGGAGTGGGTGTGGCGCGGGCGCTATTGCCACAGCCCGTCAAAAAG
>JBAQZF010000016.1:0-8732 GCA_049790715.1 Saccharimonadales bacterium (SeqCode)
GGCAAATTTTAGCTTCTACTCTGGTATCATTCTGCAGTTTGGCAGCTCACTCGGCCTGATTGTGAATTCTTTCGCATTCTTGAGCGACAATAACGAATACATGAAAGATTTGTTCAAGTTGTTTGATACCAAGCCAGCACTGCCGTTACCCGCAAAACCAGTAAAATTAACCAAAAAACAGCTCCCGACCATTGAATTCCGCGGTGTCTGGTTCCGCTACCCAGGCAATGAAGAATGGGCCTTACGGGATGTATCGTTCACTCTAAAGCCCTGTGAGAAAGTCGCCTTCGTAGGTGAAAATGGCGCCGGCAAGACGACAATAATCAAACTTTTGTTGCGTTTCTATGATACTAAAAAGGGTCAAATTTTAATAAACGGCACCGATATTAAAGAGCTGGATTTGCCCAGCTACTATCACCACATTGGCGTACTGTTCCAGGACTTTAATGATTACCCACTTAGCGTTCGAGATAACATCGCCATGGGAAGAGTTGAGCAATTTGGCGATGATGTAGCAGTTCGAAACGCAACCACCCAAGCCGATGCCGACAAATTCATCAAATCCTATCCTAAAGAATATGAGCAAATTTTAGAGATTGGGTTCAAAGACGGTATTGAACCATCCGGGGGCCAGTGGCAGCGAATCGCGCTTGCCCGGGCGCTATTCCGCGACGCCGGTATCTTGATACTCGACGAGCCGACCGCAGCTATCGATGCCAAGGGAGAGTATGCGATCTTCAAGACACTCGAACAACACAGCGAAGGAAAAACAACGATCATCATCTCTCATCGTTTCAGTACCGTTCGTACCGCAAAGCAGATATATGTCATTGGTCATGGCAAATTAGCCGAATCTGGTTCGCACGCTGAACTGATGAAAATCAAGGATGGTCTGTACCGCGAAATGTTCGATAAACAAGCCGAGGGCTATCGATAATTATCGAATTACAGCCTAAGACCTCGATTGCGTCTATAATAAAGTCATGGATAGCCTGCACAGCATTTTGAGCAATAAAGATTTTGACGAGCCACCCGAGATGAGCAGCATCAAAAAGTACGTGCAGGACGAATTTCAGACGGCCGTAACAGTGCTGGTACGCGAGCGTGACATCGTCATCGGCGTGCCGAGCGCGGCGCTGGCTAATACGCTCAGGCTGCGTGGACCGGAGATTAAGCGCCGCTGCCAACTCGACAAACGCCTCACCTTTCGCATCGGCTAGCGGTATCAGCTTTCCAAAATCAGCGCCCAAAAATGGACATGTCAGCAAGAAAGCTAGAAAGCGATATTGATGTTTTGCGTCAAGGTGTCGTAGTCGGGTATCTGGGCTTTAAATAGCGTGATAACCATGTCAGTATTGCCCGGAAAAGTTTTCGGCTTGCCGCAGCTGGTCGCCCAGTAACGCTCGATATCGGCGTCATTTTGCCGCAGTTCAAAGACGTAGCGATTACCCAGCGGACAATAGCCACGCTCATCAGCTAGCTTGGGGTCAGTTTTGACATTGGTAAAGCCAGCGTGCTGCAGCGAATGTAGAAACGCGGCGTAAGCGTCTCGAGTACTGGGGTAGCTCTGCGTATTGACGATGGCGTTATCGTAGCCCTGCATCTGTTGGAAGGTGACGTTGTAGCGGCCGACAGTGATAAGTTCGCGCTGGTGGATTTGGTCGGCATTGACCGGCCCGTCGACAAGCAGGCGGACTTCAGCGTCAGTGTCGACATAGCTAGTCAAAGTCTTTGGCGCGGTCGATGTCTTTGACTTGCTACCACCGCCCGTCACTAGCAGCAAGATGAGGATGATAATCAGCCCCAACGTCACGATAAAACCGATAAAATAACGCATCATAAAACACCTCAACGCCACTCATTTATAGTGGTTGACTATATACTAACACTATTGGGCTTATTTTGCAAGATTTTCGTATTGGAAATTTGTTTTTGCTAGAGGTTTTGATTTTTTGATGTCAGACTGGTGGTTAGTTAGGTATAATTACAAGCATCATGACGTTTAAGTACGAAACTGCCGTCGCCACTCTCGTCCAGTTCATCACGCTCAGCCTGCTTGGCATCGCCAACGGCGTAAACTCGGTGGTCACGACCTGTCATGGCGACAAAGGTGATTGCGTTAGCAACCTCATCGTCTCGCTGATCTTCTTCATCCTGACCGCCCTGTGGTTCGGCGCTGTCTGGGTACTGGGCTACGCCGCGCAGGAACGGCGCAGTAAGCGCCTAGCGCAGCTCTTGATCTGCGCCGAGGTGTTGATCGCCATGGCAGCGCTCTTCAATGCCCGCCATCACACCGATGTTTTGAGCTTGATTACCAGCCTCGTCGATCTACTACTGGCCGTCTGGATCATCACCCTAGCCTTCCGCCTGATGCGCGCCGGCGGTGGACGCGTCGTCAGCCGCCAACGTGGACGCGCGCGGCGACGCCCTACAACGCGTCAGTAAATTCTTTAGGATATTTGTGCTGCAAACGCTTCTTAGCTTCTGCCTTAGTCACCCACTCAAAGTCAGTATGTTCTTCACTGATAACCACCTTGGCATCCTCAGGAACTGATACCGTATAAATCATTAGCACCAAGCCGCCCAACTTGTCGTCATCAATAGGTATCTCATGATTGGATACCACCGCTGTCAGAAACTGCGGCTTGCTCGCTTTGATACCGGTTTCCTCGAGAATTTCCCGTTCAAGCGCCTCAAGCACAGTGCCACCTTCCTTAATCCGGCCCCCAGGAATATCCCAATATGGCTCCACATTTTTACGATGTTTCGTAACATCGGCTAGCAGTAATAAAAATCTGCCATTTTTGTCTTTTACCAGACCTTTCACGCCGACGTAAAATAGTTTTTCAGGAACCATAGTTAACTCAATTATATCAGAGCGAATAAAATACGAAATTGATTTACTTTAACAATATAAAATGTTATTATTAGTTTATGTCAGAGCTGGTGAGAACTCCAGAGGGAGAACAAGCGTATGTGATTATTGCTCAAGGTCTGCAGTATTGGCTGATGAAAGAAGTTGGCAGCTCCACCGTCGATCATAATAAAGTCCTAGATGAATTTGACAGATTCCGCGCTGATTTATTGCTACCGTATGAAGACAATCGCAATACTAATGCAAGTAAAAATCGCAGTCACTTCAGCCAATATATAGACTGGACGAACGGTTTTGCTGAACATTATGACAAATTTGATGCCGAGCAGAAAGATTACGCTACTGCTCGCCAGATGTTTCGTCCACAGATGTATCTGTCTGGCCTGTTTCGAGTTCAATGCATGATGCAAGCACGTGACCAAGGAGATTACTATCGCAGACGGTTGGAAGGCGATTATACGGGCGTAGCCCTGGATAGCATCGTTGACTGGAGGTTGCGAGAACTATTAGGAGTAACTCCTGCGCCAGAAAAATTTAAATCCCCAAATATGACCTTGGAAGAATTGACAACGCAAACTTTGACAATGAATGAGAGACAGCACGAGTACGGTAAGGCCCTGCACCGTACTGGCCACCTTAACGCAGGTAAAGTAACCTCTCCGACAATAGACAGCATTTTTGTCCTGCAAAGAGATTGGACGAACCTTATCACTGACTATATCGTTTTTGCGGCAGCCGAAAGGGATGGTAAGCTGGCAGCCGTACCATTCCTAGCCCCTAAAAGTATTACTCAAAATCCAGGGGTTTATTATCCTTTCGCAGATCAGTCTTAATCAACTTCTTTGACGCTTTCGAGGTAGATTTTTTGCTTGAAGGCGCCGCGTTTGGCGGCTTTGTCTTGGCGGATCTTCTCGAGATCGTCATGATCAATCCCGAGCGCATCAGCGAGTGCGCGCAGCACCTCGTGCAGGTCAGCTAATTCTTCGGCGTTGAGGGCTTCTTTGAATTCTTCGTACTCTTCACCGAGCTTTTTGATCAATTCCTCAAGGTGTTCAGCATCATCCAACACCCTGATTTTCAGCTGTTTGCCATCAGCTCGAATGATCTCCGGAATCTTATCGCGCACCAGTTTGTTATAAATCTTTTTGCTCATAAAGAAATTATTTTGAGTCTAGCCTTAAATAATACTTAAAATATGCCTTTTATATTTGTAATCTTACTAACAAACGTGGAAAATGTACATGATATAGTTATTAATCATGAGTGAGAAAAAAATGCCACTGAAGAAATTAGCTAAACCAACGCAAACATTTGACAAGCAAGCTTTTATTAAAGCTGCCGGTGAATTTGCCAAAGTCCTCGAGAAAGAAAAAGCCGAAAAAAGTGCATAACGCTTACCTCATCGAACCAAGTTCGGTGGGGGCATTACGCTCAAAACACGTACTACTCGACACTAATTTTTTGATTGACGCTTCCATTTTTAAGGAAGAAGCCGCTGAATTGATCGTGCAGCTCAGAGATCTTTCTTGCGACCTGGTAACTACTAAAGCAGTTGTCGTAGAAACCCTCGGAGGAACCACAGATGAGACTGCACTGCGCAAGAAAACCACTTACCTAGAGTCTGTATTTGGCCAACAGCTTGATCACATCGTAAGCCTGCCGATTGAGCGGGATTTACCCACGCCTAATGACTTGTTGGCGTTTAGTCGTCAATGCAACAAGTTTAGCAACACTGACTTTGAGCTGTTTCTGACTCTTAAAAAATACAAACCGAGCGACATTCTACTCATTACCCGCAATCATAAAGATTTTACTGATAAAATTTGTGATCGAGTCGGTTTTATAACACTACTTGGCAACAAAGAGATCCGGACTTACGGCGTATACAGGGCAAAATAAACTACAGTTCGCCCCAGTTTTTGCCGATGGTGACGTCTACGTCGAGACGGACAGGGAGTTTGTAGACATTTTCCATAGTGTCTTTGATTAAATTGCCGACATGTTTGGCGACCGGTTCGGGGCATTCGACGAGGATGGAGTCGTGGATCTGGAGCAACATATTGCAGTCGTTATGCTGTTCTTTGAGGAGCTCATCGACCTTGGTCATGGCCATCTTCATAAGATCGGCGGCACTGCCCTGCAGCGGCATATTGACGGCTGCTCGATAGGCGGCTTCGCGCAGCATAAAGTTGGTGGACTTAACATCCGGTGTCGGACGACGACGGCCAAAGAGTGTCTCGACATACCCCTGTTTGGTAGCCTCTTCACGTGTTTCTTCGATGAACTTTTTAATTTTTGGCCGAACTTTAAAATAGCGATCAATAAATTCTTTGGCTTGCTGAAAACTCATCCCAGTGAGCTGGCTCAAAGCGTGCGGGCCTTGGCCGTACATAGTGCCAAAATTCACCGCCTTAGCAGCGTGACGCATTTGTTTGGTGACGTCTTCTGGGTCCCGTCCGTAGACTTGGGCGGCGGTCATAGTGTGGATGTCCGCACCACTGTTGAAAGCCTCAATCCACTCCTTTTCATCGGCCAGGACTGCGGCTAGACGCAGTTCAAATTGTGAGTAATCAGCACTAACTAATCGGTTGTCATTGCCAGCCACAAACGCGGTGCGGATACGACGGCCAAGATCAGTGCGTGTCGGAATATTTTGTAGGTTCGGATCAGAGCTGTTCAGCCGACCGGTTTGGGCGTTGGTCAGACCAAAGGTCGTATGCAGGCGCGACTGTTCGTCAACCATCAGCGGCAGCGTGTCGACATAGGTGTTTTTCAGTTTGGCAACTTCGCGGTACTGGGTAATAAGGTCGATGATTGGGTGCTTGCCGCGCAGTTTGTCGAGTTCGCTAGCCGCGGTGCTGTAGCCGGTCTTGCCTTTTTTAATGCCCTGCGCCGGAAGTTTGAGCCTTTCAAAGAGGACTTCTGCTAGTTGACCAGGCGAACTGATATTAAACTCCTGATCGGCGTGGCCGTAGATTTGCTGTTCGTAATCTGATACCAAGTCGTTGATTTCGTCGGCGAATTTTGCCAAATACTTAGTGTCGAGCTGGATGCCGGTGTATTCCATGTCGGCTAGAACGGGAATAACCGGCCACTCAATGTCATTGGACAATTTGAGCACTTTGGGAAGTTCCTTAAGCTCTTTGGTTTGCTGTTCGTGGAGTGCTTTTATAACGGCGATAATCTCCGCAGCGCGGGTTATAACTTCTTCGCGGTCCAGATCCTCAAAGGGCGAGCCCTCGTAATCCAGATCAGTTTGCGCTAATTCAGTCAACGTCTGTTCGCGGCGCAGGCTATTAATCAGAAAAGCGCCGACTAAAACATCGTGTCCGACAGACGGTAATTTCTTAGTTTCAATCCCGAGCAACAGCTCAAGTGTCGATTTCACGTTGTAGCCGACAAGCGGACTGACATCTCGGAGATTGGCCGCGACAAGCTTGTTGTCCAGTTTTGTCAGATCAAGCGTGTAAGTAGTTACACCGTCAGTACTGAGCACTAGCACCTCTGGTTTGCGACCATGCTTACCTGCCGCGCGCGAATAAACGTACAGATGCTCGGAAGCCGGCAATTTGAAATCTTTTAGTTTTTGCGCGTTATCAATAATGACGTTTTTGCCTGCTTTGAGCGAGCCACTACCAGTTGCGACATGATGCTCCTCGATCTTGACCTGCATGACTTCTGGTAATTGACGAGCCAGGCTGCGGAATTCCAGCTTTTGCAGTAAATCCAGGACCTTTTCAGGCTGGCAGTTGTTGCCATCTATAGCTTTTAGATCAAGCTTGAGCGGCGCGTCTGTCCAGATACAGGCTAGCTCTTTGCTCAGGTAGGCCAGCTTTTTACCAGCTTCCAGTTTTTTGCGGGTCGAATCTTTGACCAACGCCAGATTTTCGTAGACTCCATCAAGCGTTTTATACTGTTTGATGAGATCTAAGCCGCCTTTTTCGCCGATGCCAGGCACGCCCGGAATGTTGTCGGACGAGTCGCCCTTCAGCGCTTTGAGATCCAGAAATTGATCAGTGTCGATGCCGTATTTTGCTTCAAAACTTTTCGGTGAGTACAATTCTATGTTGCTCAGACCAGTTTTGAGCGCGTACACGTGCACATGATCGTTGACCAACTGCAGCATATCAAGATCGGAGGTTATAAGCAGTGTTTCGATGTCTTTTTCGCGCGCCTGCACCGCCAGCGTACCCATAATGTCGTCAGCTTCGTAATCGTCGAGCTCGTAAAGCGGCCAGCCGAAGGCCTGCAGTAATTCCTGTAGCACCGGAATTTGTTCTTTAAAATCGGCGGGTGCTGGTTTGCGTCCGGCTTTGTATTCCGGATACAACTCCAACCGCTTGCGAATATTAGTTTTCGGCTTATCCCAAGCCACGCAGACATAGTCCGGCTTGAGCCGCCGGATAACTTCCAAAGCCATAGTCGCGAAGCCAAAGACTCCCCCCGTAGAGGTACCATCCTTGGTACTCAGATTCGGCATAGCATAGTAGCCGCGGTAAAACACGCTTTTACCGTCGATGATCGCCAATTTTTTCCGCTTCACCTGCTCAGCCATATATGTCAGTATACGCTAGCTGAGCGAAGAGCGATGTACTAAGATAGTGTTTGATTCAAGGTTTAGGCGGCTTGATCAGGATCGCCATCAACGTATTCTAATCCGTCCTGACCCTCGCAACGATCGGCCCGGTAAGAGTTCGGGTCCATATAGATCGCGTGCCCTATCTCCTCATCTGTCGATTACAGCTTGATCAGCGAGCGCATTTCCACCGTTCGCTCAACCGGCAGTTTGTAATAATCAGTGACGCTGAGCGCGTTGCGGGCCATCAGCGTATACAAGGCTTTGCGCCAGCCGGACAGATTATGACGCCGCGTCTTGACCACTTTGCTGAGCGAGATAAAGTAGGCCGCGTCATCCGGATCAAAATCAAGCGCCGAATTAGTACAGCGCAAAGTCTGTAGCGCCCGCGGCACGTTCGGCGAATCATGAAACCCGAACGACAATGTCACGTGACTGATGCCGTCGTCTTTGTAGCGCAAATCATCAAATACCGCCCGCTCATCCTCGGGAATATGGGCTTCATTCGTAGTATTCACCGTTACCAGCACGACTTTTTCGCTTAATTCGTGCAGCTCCTCGACGGTGGCGTGCAACGCCAGCGGCGCCCTGTCGGAATGATGGCTGATATAGACAGCGTGGCCGGCGATCCGCTTGAGCGGCGGTTTGGCATGGCGAATTTTATCAACGAAAGCTTGCAGCGAACCTTCCAAAATCCGGCGTTCGCTCGTCACGATGCGCTGCCCTCTAGTCCAGGTATTAATTATCAGGAAAATGACCGCCGCCAGCGCCAGCGGAAACCAGCCGCCATGCCGGACTTTGGAGAGATTGGAGGTCACGAACAGCAGATCAACCGATGAGAAGACGGCCAGCGCCAAGACCACCGAACGCAGAGGTTTTTGCCACAAAACCCGCATAATCACCACAAACAACAGCGTATCAATAGCCAGCGCGCCGCTGACGGCCATGCCATAGGCACCAGCCAGCTTGACAGACGAGCCAAAGCCGAAAACCAACAGACTGACCACCACGAACAACATCAGGTTTACAAACGGCATATAAATTTGACCGAATTCACGAGCCGACGTATAGCGAACCAGCATCCTTGGGAAGAAACCGAGCTGTACCGCCTGCCGCGTCAGCGAAAACGCGCCGGAAATCACTGACTGGGAAGCAATCAAGGTCGCCAGCGTCGCCAGCAACACGATCGAAAAACGCGTGCTTTCCGGAAACAGCAGCAGAAACGGATTAGTGATCGAACCCGACCGGGCCAGTAGCAAGGCACCCTGCCCCATATAGCAC
>JBAQZF010000017.1:0-1715 GCA_049790715.1 Saccharimonadales bacterium (SeqCode)
ACCGCGAAGAAGCGGCGCGCGTCGGTGGCGGCAATCACGATGACCTGCAAGACCTATTCAACCGGTTGCATAGTTTGGGGCCAAAAATAGTCGTTATCACCGATGGGCCGAATGGCGCCTATACTTCGGACGGGCATGAGCGCTTGTCGATGCCGCTCTATCCTGATCCCGCGCCGCCGGTTGATCGGACGGGAGCCGGCGACGCCTTTGCCTCGACTTTCGTGGCGGCACTCGCCAAGGGCCACAACATCGAGAGCGCGCTGCAGTGGGCCCCCATCAACTCCATGAGCGTCGTCCAAAAAGTCGGCGCCCAAGCCGGCCTGCTGTCAGAGAAAGAAATCGAAGAATTTCTACGCAACGCACCAGATACGTATCGATCCGCGAGCATGTGATCTGTCATAGCCTAAACAATCAAAAGAACACCAATAAAGCAGAGTAGGCTGGCACAAATTTTACGCCAAAGGTGCGTACGCTCATGCAAAAAGATAACAGCTAGCAGCATGGTGATTATAATACTGCTCTGTTGTGAAGGGGCCACAAGACTGACATTGGCTTTTTGATATGCGAGAAGTAGTGTTACAGCGGAAACACTGAATAGCACACCTAACACTAAAATTCTCAAAAATGTGGAACCTGACATAAAAGGCCTCATTTTACGAAGAGACGAAGGATTACTCAGTAATACAACCAATGATGGGCCGCCAAAGCTAAAAGCCGACCATGAAGCCGCGTCGGCGTGTCTGCCTACGTATGTCCAGCCTATTGTAGCCAATCCAAATAGCAAGCCTGTTAGAAGTCCTAGTATGATGCTCCGCTCCATTTTCAGTAACCCCGCGTGTTCTGCCAGTAAGCTAACGCTCGCGAATATAAACAAAGCGCCAAGTAGTTGCCCTATGTTTAGATGTTCGTGAAATACGATAATTCCAGCCAGCATAACCCATATGGCGTTGGTAGCAAAAAATACGGAAAAGACGGATGCTTCTACTTGCTGCAGCGTTTTAGCGTAAGCGATATGTCCCGCTGAATAGAGCAGAATTGTCACCAGTATAGGGAACCAATATGCCTTGAAGTCTGGCACATGAAAACCATGAAGTATCGCGTAAGAAGCAATGATAATTGCCACGAGTCCTTGAAAAATCACCACATAAGCGATAGGGTCGCTTTTGTCTTTATGTAAGAGCATTCGTTGCAGCAAAATAGAGACAGAGAGAGTTATAACACTTATAAAAGTAAGAATTTGCCAGGGCATACGTTCTTAATATTACACGACGCGAGGTGGCTTTTCTAAAAACGAGATACTATATTGACCTAAAGAAGCAGAGTTCTTTTTAAGGAACGCTTATGGTAATCTGTAGATATAGGACACTACATGGGGCAATCTAACAAAAACAGAGGTGGGGCGTACGATGACACGCTTTTTGTCTGAGGCATTACAGGCTGAGGAACCAGCATTTCGGCTGGGTTTGAAGCGCTTGGAGTCGGCCAATGGTCATCCTGCCGCTGATATTCGCTTTTCTAGCGAGGTGTCGCGGGCTTCCAGAGAAAAATTGAACCAGCTTGGTCTCGATCCGCGCGACACGACTGCCGAAGAGCTGTACCACGTGCTGCAGGAGCGCGTCAAAGCAGATGACGCTCGCTTGACCAAAACGCTCCGTACCCGAGCCGCGACGCATATTTCGGCCGAGGCTGATATCGTGGCTGGCATGATTCACGCC
>JBAQZF010000018.1:0-7299 GCA_049790715.1 Saccharimonadales bacterium (SeqCode)
GAGTAACTACTTCTCCAACCATATCTAGGTACGCGTCGGTAGGCCTCATCTCTGGCGGGATTGTTGACTCGAATTCCATCTGTATGTACCCGAATTATGTTGTATTAACATCATTGTAGCATTTTTATGATGTCTCTACCTGTCTCGCTGGCGTAGAGATGTACGGTCGCAGCGTGTTTTTAGTCTAAAAATCAGACCAACTACACCAGTGTCGTGTAGAATACTTATATGAAATCTTTGTTTACCAAGCGGCGGATTTTCGTACTGCTGCTAGGATTCGTACTGGTCGTTTTTATAGTCTTTGGTCCGCTGCTCTATACGTTTACGACTACGCGCTCCACGCGCTATGACTTGCAGTCTACGTCGGCCGCGAAGGTTCCGTTTCATAGGGTTGCTTTGGTCTTGGGAGCAGGGGTGTTGCTAGACGGCACGCCGACGCCGTATCTGCGTAATCGCATCGAAACGGCCACTCATCTGTATAAGGCCCATCGTGTCCAGGTCTTGCTGATGAGTGGTGACAATAGTACCAAACAGCACAACGAGCCGGTAGCCATGAAAAATTACGCCGTAAAACTTGGCGTCAAGAGCCACGATATAGTGCTGGATTACGCTGGTCTTAACACCTATGACAGTTGCTATCGAGCGCACGCTATCTTTGGTTTGCGTGACGCCACGATCGTCTCCCAAAGCTACCATTTGCCGCGGGCCATGACGACTTGCCGCGGACTCGGCATAGCGAATGTCGGCGTCGCGGCCGTCCATCTGCATCGTGATTACACTGACAATTATCTACTACGCGAAGTCGTTTCAACCGACAAAATGGTCTTCCAGCTCCTCTTCAAGCCTCATCCCACAGCTCTTGGCATGCCAAGTCCTATCAAATAGACTGACTATAAGAAAATTCCCTCGATACATTGGCTGAGACTAGAACTACTCTGACTAAATATTAAATAGTTTGTTTAGTATAACCAAAAAATCAGACTTAACATTTTCACCACCAGTATGTCTATCAATTACTTCTCTGGGCCACATCCAGAAAGCCTCGCAAAAGTCATCAGGGTTAAAGCTCGGTACTTTATTACGATAAATCAGCCAGACCTTGGCATGAGCGTATGAGCCATCTAATTTTGGATCTAACTTACCCAAAAAAGATATATTTTCTTCCTCAACTGTTACACGTAACTCTTCGTTTGACTCTCTAGCGAAAGCCTCCTCGTATGACTCGCCGCTAGACACGTGTCCGCCGACGCCGCTGTCTAAGTAGAGTGGATTAATAGTTTTGCCAGGCGACCTTCTCGGCACCCACAATAAGCCATCGGCGTTTTGAATGAGACCGTAGACCATTCTGAAATTATGCAGATCGCGTTTGTAAACGTTTTCTCGAGTTTCAGTTCCAATTATAGTATCGTTATCGTCTACTAAATCGAGAATTTCTTTAGACTCTTCCATAGAATGTAATTATAGTTTTTTAATCTACTCCCAGCAAAGGTAAGTGCGATGCATAGTACTGGGTAAGGCCAGAACTAAACTCATAGCACAAGCTTAGTTGCTAGCTTGTCCGCGAATTGCTGTACTATCTGCAAGTCACCCTTAGTAAAAGTCTCATTAGCTCTATCGTGAATCACCTCAAGTGTAGCCACAATATCTTCGCCACGTTTTATAGGTACTACCATGATAGATTCTATATAATAGCCTTCAAGCATCTTTTGTAGGTAATTCGTAATTATCGCTTGGCCAGTCTTATATGCCTCAACATTACCGCCAGGCGTGTCTTCGTCAAAAGAATTCTTTATGCCCACCCACTCCTGAGGCATATTGAAGCTGGTATAGCAAAATAGATGTCCATTAGCTTTATCCGGCGCCATGATGGCAGCAGAATCAGCCCCAATTTCTCTGACAATGGATTCAAGAATGTTTAATTTCATGAGGCTTATGATTTGGTGCAGGGTGTAGGATTCGAACCTACGAAGGCATAAGCCAACAGATTTACAGTCTGTCGTGTTTGACCGCTTCACTAACCCTGCTCGTCGGAGCCTGCGCCGCTACCTCGTTTTGGCTGACGCCAAAAGCTTCGGCCTACGGCTATCCTCCTCCCAAAATCGCATTCAGTCGCCTATACGGTTCCTTGGATTGCGGTTTTGGTCAGCTCACTGGAGCCGGCGGAGGGAGTCGAACCCACGACCCGCTGTTTACAAAACAGCCGCTCTGGCCACTGAGCTACGCCGGCTTACTACAAGACTGGTCAATTGTAGCAATTCAGTTGAAAAATTACTAGTCAAACTCCCTGTAAGTAATGGTATAATACTATCAAGTATAATAATTAGTTTACCATGATTAATAAAGATCAACTCAAAATCTTGTACGTAGACCAGAAAATGTCAATGAACGACATCGCTCAAACTCTGGGTTGCTCTGTTAATAGAGTTGTCTACTGGATGAATAAGCACGAGCTGTCGCGGCGCTCTATCAGCCAGGCAATTTACCAGAAGCATAATCCCGATGGTGACCCTTTTCGTCTCAAACCGATTAAAACGCGGGCCGACGCCGAGTTATATGGTTTTGGCATGGGGCTATATTGGGGAGAAGGCAACAAGGCTAATCGACACTCTGTTAGATTGGGCAACACTGATCCGGCGCTTATCAGGATGTTTATGCGGTTTTTGATCAAACTGTGCGGTGTACGCCAGGAAAAGCTGCGTTTTTCTTTACAGCTCTTTTCGGATATAGAGCCGACTGAAGCACTGCAGTTTTGGCTGCGCGAATTAAGCGTTGCCGCTCATCAATTTTATAAACCGACAGTTACTATATCGGGTTCAATCGGCACTTATCGTCAAAAAAGTCGTTACGGTGTTATAACCATCTACTTTCATAATAAAAAGCTTCGGGATATACTAGTTGGGTCATTGCCGCCGTAGCTCAGGGGTAGAGCATCTGCATGGTAAGCAGGGGGTCACGAGTTCAACTCTCGTCGGCGGCTCCACGACGCTATTTACACATTATTTTACATCTGTTATGATAGACTTAGAATAAGATATTGACAAAAGGTATATGATTTATGGCCAAAAAAGGCGACAAGCGTAAAATTATTGGTATGATCAGCGAAGAGAGCGGCGAGCGCCTCTACTACACGACTAAAAATACCATGAATACTCCCGAGAAGCTTAGTTTACGAAAGTATAGCCCCAAACTACGCAAGCACGTGATCTTTACTGAGACCAAGAAAAATCTCGGTCGCAACGAAGCTCCAAAGCGTTAGAAGCATTACTGACGTGGTGGCGGATCGGAAGAGTCTTTTACTTGATGTAGATCTAGGGCAGTGTTGATAAACTCGGCGTGACTCCATACTAGCGGCGTGACACTGATCGCTATGCCGTCTTCGGGGTCAAACTGCTCGCTGAGCGCGCCGCTGGGCAGAGCGCGGGCGACGGCCCACTCCAAAAGTTGTCGAGCCTCGTCCCTACGCCCTGCCGCCTGATAGTATTGAGCTAGTCGCAGACTGCAGACAATCCAGGGGTTACCTTTGTATTGCTGCTTAGCCAAGAAGTAACCATCATGCTCGTAGCGAATGACGCCGCCAATCGGAGAGGTGTTGAGCAGATGTGTTTCAGTATATCGTAAGGTGTTTACTAGCCGTGGATCATCAAGCTCCAGCCCTGCAAACATATACGGCCCAAAGAAGTTAGAGATGTCGACCGAGTCGTCATACAAGATGCTGCCATCAGGCTGCAGCAGCAAGCCCTTGCGAAAGTAGCCGTCTGGGTGATACAGCGCGTCCAGATGAGTCCGTATGCCCTCGGCTGCTCGCCGCCAGATGACGGCGTCGTCCGGTTGTTCGGCGGCTTCGGCTAGCTCCGCGGCGGCCTCTAGTCCGGCGATAACCGTTGATACGGTGTAGGTACTGGTCAGAAATTTCTGCTCCCAAAGATCGTAGCTGGCATGCGGCAAGCCCGTAGCTTCGTCGATAAAGTTAGCGATAAAGGCGGCGCAGGGCTTGATAAACGTCGGATAAAAATTGGTGACCAGGGCTACGTCGCCGCTATGTTTGTAGTACTGGGCGATCATGTAGATGACGCTGGCTGTCTCGTCTTCCTGGATGGCTAGTTCCTTGCGTCCGTCGCGCACCAGCGGATGCCAAGTACTACCGATAGCCCGATCTGGCTGGTATTTGTGCATCAGGTAGCCGTCGCGGTGCATGGTGTCTCGGGCAAATTCGAAAAAGTGCTTGGCTTCGTCGTAAATACCCAAGCGAATCAACGGCCAGATAGCAAAGGCGGCGTCCCGCGGCCAGCAATAACAGTAGTAATCACGTCCATAATTAAATATGCTGGAGTCGCCGCTAGCCAGTACCGAGCCGCGGGTATCGCAGTGGGCTTTGATGATGAGCAGGCTCTTTTCGGCCAGCGCCCGCGTCGCTGGTGCTAAGGGAGCTAGTTTCGCTGCCGCCGGTGCCAGCCAATCATGCCAATGCCGCCGGACTTGCTTGAGGCGCTCGTCAATCGAATAGTATTTCAAATAGGTGTGGGCTACTTGGGCGTCGGTCTGGCTGTTGGCGGCCACGATCCAGTAGTCCACGTCTAGCGTGCCGCGCGGCTTGACTATAGCCTGGAAGCGCAGCACGCTGTCGACGCCGCCATGCTCCACGGGATTGCCGGATAGTTCGCCATCCTCGGCGTCTCTAAACGTACCGTCCTTACCTTCGATGGCGTAATTACCGATGGCGTATTGGTCAAATGTCTCGCCCGTATCAGTTTTGCCAGCGATTAGCAGACAGCAACGGCCTTTATAGTCAAGAATATAGGAGTCATCTGGCACGAACATGGCGGTGTCAGCTCGTCCGGCCCGCGAAATCTGAAAAACCTGGTGCATGAACAGTCGAATATCTCGCTCATTGTCTCTGTTGTTGGTGATCCGGCCGCAGCGCACCAGGGCATTGTATTTAGGGTCTATAAAGTCTTGAAACTCGACCGTTATGCCCAGCTCCGCGGAGTCCATGCGCACGTCGCTGAGCATGACGCCAGGTTGCAAGCCGACGCTGATCTGCCAGGAGCCGTCATCGACCCAACGAAACTGGCCGTCAACCCAGACGCCTATCTTGTGGTGAACGCTGCGGGCGTTGGTCAGGTTTTCTAGCCCGACATAGGGGTAGTAAAAGTCGTGCACCAGCCCGTTTTCGTCCAGCCCGACGAATAGTTGGCCATTGCTGAGGACTACGGGGCGACTCACGAGTTCCCTCCGGTCACAGCAGCAAGCAGCAAGCAGCAGGTAGAAAGTAGAAAGGCACGAACTTCGTTCGTGAGTTCGATCATCCTCTCTACTTGCTGCTTACTACTTGTTCTCATACGTGCCTTTCTCGGCCAGGCGAAACTGCAAATCCCGATAAGCGTTCATGAAGTTGATATAGGCTTCGTACGGCGTGTCGTAAGGGCTAAAATAAGCGTGAATATCGCCGTCATTGAACCATTTAGTACACATGTAGTAGAAGTGGTCGGAGGTTTGCAGCCGCCGCCAGTCTTCGATGAGTGCCAGATCACCGCTGCCGATAATGTTGTCTCGCAGTTCGTAGAGCGCCGTAATCGCCGAACCCTGCATGGCATTGCCCAGCCAAGCTGACAAATCACGTTCGGTGTCGGCCCAAGTAATCGTCCGCGGCACGTCGATGGCACCTACCGGCTGGAAAGTATCGATGGTTTCACTGACGGTTAGGAAATCGTGCCCATCTGTTTTCAGCCACTCCCGCGGTAACTGCCGCAGGAAATCAAAAATGCCGGACTCTTGCCACTGGTGTTCGCCAAAGGTTTCATAGTCCATAAACAGATTAAAATTCGTGGCGTCGTGATCTTCGCTCAGCCAGTGTGAAAATTTGTCAGCTGTCAGTGGCCACTCGGCCCATTCGTGGTCGCCAAAGCGAAAAGCGATGTCATCGCTCAGTTTATAGTTTTTGAGCAGCAAGCGAATGTGTTCGGTGTGAGCAGGCTGGTAGACGAAATTTGGACTGCGCCAATCTAGCACCGGATCCCAACCCTCCGCCAGAATGCCTTTGTAGCCAGCCTGATCAGCCCAGTGGGCCAGATCATTGTTGTAGGCCAGCTCGGTGTTGCGAAACACCGCTGGTGTTTGGCCAAAAATCTCTTGGACTTTGTGCCGATGCATTTCGACCTGTATTTCAAACTCTTCCCGCGAGTAGAAAAAAGCCAGACTATGATGAAACGTCTCGCCCACGATTTCCACGCGACCGGTGTCACAGAGGTCTTTGAAGGATCTCAGGGCTTCGGGCGCCCAGCGCTGCAGCTGCTCCAGTACCGTACCAGTGATAGACAAGCTGAGTTTGAAGGCTGGATTATCACGCAGCAGCTCGAGCAAGTGAGCGTTGGTCGGCAGATAGGATTTCTCGGCGACTTTGCGCAAAATCCGCTCGTTGCTGGTCGGAGTCTCGTAACTACTGTCAAAATAGTCGTGCCGCGAACCGCTGTCAAACACCGTATAGTGCCGCACTCGATAGGGCTGGTGGACGTGCAGGTAGAGCGTTATGGCTTTCACGCGGCGGCCTCGGCTGGTTTTTGGTGCGAGCTGTAGAGGCGCATAATTTTTTCGCTGGCTTCGTTCCAGGACATCTTTTGGTATTCG
Organism: Saccharimonadales bacterium (SeqCode); assembly: GCA_049790715.1. GTDB lineage: Bacteria > Patescibacteriota > Saccharimonadia > Saccharimonadales > UBA4665 > JBAQZF01. The sequence continues at coordinate 6,625 of JBAQZF010000018.1, forward strand.
CCGTACGCGTTTTGCCATAATTCGTCGCGCAGGCTGTCGTTTTGCACGACCGCGGTGATCTGATTGGCTAGTTCGTTGATGTCCCAGAAGTCGACTTTTAGGCAATTAGTAAGCACTTCGCTGATACCGGATTGCTTGCTGACCAGTACCGGCGCGCCGTAACTGATAGCTTCCAGTGGGGTGAGTCCAAAAGGCTCTGAAACCGAGGGCATGACAAACAGATCCCCGATAGCGAAGGCGTCGCGCCAGTTTTTACCTCTTTGAAATTCGGCGAAGAGCACTTTGTCGCCGATACCAAGCTCAGCGCTCAGCTCAATGAGCTCATGGTATTGTTCGCCGCTGCCAACAATTAAGAATAATGTTTTTGGCGCTCGATCCACGACTTCTTTGGCGGCTCGTAACAGATTAGGCAGCCCTTTTTGGATTGTTAAGCGGCCCACGTTAACGACTACTCGATATCCGAGACTCTTCATGAGAGACAGGTAGCGATACGCGTTATCGTCGTCCAACGGCTCAGTGTCGCCAGCTTCGATGGTGTTATGCACGACGTCGATTTTGCCAGCTGGCACGCCGTAATCTCTGATAATTGTCCGTTTGGTGTGCTGGCTGACGGCGATAATTCGATCGGCCAGGTGTAGGGCGCTCTCCTCGATCTCGCGGGCCAGCGGATTGCCA
>JBAQZF010000019.1:0-8188 GCA_049790715.1 Saccharimonadales bacterium (SeqCode)
AGCTTGACCATGTATGCTGCCACTGCTTTGAGCATCAGCTGTCATAATAACGTTATTCTGCCCTTTATCATGTCTTAGTATCCGACTTGTATCTCCACGTAATTGATTAGTGGTTTCCTGTTCCCGCACAGGTCCAGCAAAAGGGTTTTGATCTGTTTGGTAGCCAGCTGTTGCCGCTCGATTTACAGCCTCATCTATTTCAGATGAAATTTGCTGATAGGCTTTTGATTCTAGAGGTCCTGCTTGTTCGCTCATTGTTGTATTCCTTATTTTTGTTTCAAGTTTTTCAGCTCTTGATTATTATATTAGCAAATTATTGCTTGATTGTCAAGTTTAATCTTTATGCTTGTAGTGTCTGCGCACGCTATACTGAATGTATGCAGAGTTTACTTATTTTAGGGCGGCAGACGGCGCTAGGGCTAGCCGAGCTAGAGAGTTTGTACGGGGTAGAGAAATTACGCCCCGTCGGTGATAAAGCCGTCGTTGTTGATGTCGACCCCTGTTTGCTGGCCTTTGACCGGCTGGGCGGCAGCGTGAAATTCTGCAAACTGCTGACCATACTGGACACAACCAACTGGAAACAGATCGAGAAATTCCTGATACAAGTGTCACCTGGCCATAGCCAAACCATGCCCGAGGGCAAAATGCAGCTCGGCCTGAGCGTCATCGGCATTGATGTTGGCCTGAAACAACTCGAAGCCAGCGGCCTGACACTCAAAAAAGCCATTCGCAAAACTGGTCGCTCAGTGCGTCTGGTACCAAATAAAGCGCCAGAACTTAATAGTGCACAGGTACTGCACAACCACCTCACTGGCCCGACTGGCTGGGAATTAGTCTTTATCCGCGATGGCGACAAAACTATCGTCGCCCAAACGGTTAAAATTCAAGATATTACTTCTTACACCAAGCGCGACCGCGACCGCCCAAAGCGCGATGCCCGCGTCGGCATGCTACCGCCCAAACTGGCTCAGATCATCATCAACCTGGCCGTCGGTAAACTTCCGGAGGAAACGCTGCAAAACATCTGCGACATCCCCGCCGACCAAGCAATCCCGCTTAATCTGCTCGATAAAACGATCCTTGACCCCTTTTGCGGCACCGGCGTAATCCTGCAAGAGGCCGCTCTGATGGGCTACTCACCCTATGGAACTGATCTGGACCAGCGGATGATCGATTACTCGAATGAAAATCTTAATTGGCTCGCTAGCGGCGACTCACGCTTACGCACAATTGAGCTCACCGCCCAGCAAGGTGACGCCATCACCTACAAATGGCAAGATATATTTGATTTTGTAGCCAGCGAAACCTACCTGGGGCGACCCTTCACCAGCCAGCCCACCCCTGAAATCTTGTCGCAAACCATTGGCGACTGTAATTTGATTATTAAAAAATTCCTGAAAAACATTCATAGCAAAATCAAGCCTGGCACTCGCCTCTGCCTCGCCATTCCCGCTTGGCAAATAAAGCCAAATCAATTTAAATTCCTGCCTCTTATTGACCAGATAAGCGATTTGGGCTATAATCGAGTAAGTTTTGAGCATATACGGGACGAAGATCTCCTCTATTATAGAAACGATCAGATCGTTGCCCGCCAGCTCTTAGTAATCACAAGGAAATAATAAGTATGTCACATGTAAAAGCCGGCGGTACAGCCAAAAACGTCCACGACAGTCCAGGTCAACGCCTCGGCGTTAAACTCTTTGGCGGCCAAAAAGTTAAAGTCGGTCAGGTCATCGTACGCCAGGTCGGCATGACCAAGCGCGGTGGCGTCGGCACTAAAGTCAGCCGCAACTTCACCATCCACGCCGCTCGTGACGGCGTCGTACAGTATCAGACGCGCAAAGTTCGCACCTTCAGCGGCCGCAGCGTTCCTCGCACCGAAGTCACCGTCAAATAAGCTTCTCAGGACGCTTTGCTCAATGCTCACATAAAGCTAAGCCGCCCTTGGCTTTATGGCATCAGAGTCACCGTCAAATAGCTCGTTCGCGCCCATACACAGGCAAAGATCAATCACATAGTCCTCACTGAGCTCACCGTCTAGCTAGCTTTTTTGTTCAACTCGAGTCCATGTTGTGATTTTATGATTTCGTAATGCTTATGCTTGCAATGTCTCCTCGAACGTCAAACAATAGATACTAATGAGATCTGCGCCAGAATTCCCAGCAGAGCTGGAGGAACTTGATTATCCGCCCGCTCTCTTTGACAGACTTTCAGACACAGCCGAAGCGTTAAGCGAAAGGTACGCGCGGATGGCCAGATACGCGGTAATTAAACATCTGGGCTTTCGCATTACGCCTGAAATGCACATAAAAATAGCAAAGGATGAATTAGAAGGTTATCGTTATATTGGAGCAACTCGCAAGGCTTGGGGTAACATACATGGTGATGCTCGAGGCTTACCTGCTGGTGATATTGAACTGGCGGCCGACGAGCTCGGGGTGTACGAATATATATGGCCATTTGACGAGGAAAAGATGCGACAGGCGGCTCAAGAAGAAGAGTTACTTAGACAAACTCTTTAAAATCGCGTTGTAACAGCTTAAGCTGCCGGCGGCAAGAACGATGGAGGAGTTGTCCCCGAAGGAGGTTGCTGACGAGCAAGCCTTTTGACCTGGGTTTCATCTGGAGCTGCAGGAGTAGACGGCCTTGTATCTCCGCCTAAATCTTGTTCTGTTATTTCAATGCGCTCCTTTGGAGGTGACAGTGGGGGCAAAGGTGGCAATACGTCCCCTACGCTTATTTTCGTACGAGATGGTACCGCTTGTTGTGGATGCCGCGGATCATGACGACCAAATAAATGTTGCCCAAACCACTCACCCAGCCGGCCGCCTGCCAGCCCAGGAGCGCCTGGACCTGGAGTAATGTCAGGTAGTACGCCGGTAGGTTTTTCTAGGTCATGTGACATACCTTACATACTAGCATAAGTTGTATGACTTGTCAATTTCGTCTAATATCGCGCGGTCGCCTCGTGGCAAATTCTTCAAGATATTCCTAAGCCGTCTTAACAAAAAAGTCGTCACCCGCGATATCCAATATGTAATCAACCTGGGTTTAGCTGCCGAGATGGTGGCGAATGCGGTCGATGACATCGGCGATCACGACCTGGGACTTGACCAGATAGTCGTCGACGCCAAGTGACTGAGCGCGTTCTTTGTCGCTGTCCTGGCTGAGAGCGGTCAGCATGATGATTTTTAGATTTGTCGTTTCGGGCGTGTTGCGCAAGATGTCCAGCACGTCGAAGCCGCTGACTTTAGGCATCATGACATCGAGTAGCACCAGATCAGGATGATAGCTGAGTGCCGTCGCTAGCGCGTCTTCGCCATTTGCCACTCGTCGGACATCGAAACCCTCCGTCTGCAGACGGCTGATATAGACATTGGCCAGGGCATCATCGTCTTCGACGAGTAAGATGCGTTTGGGGTGTTTGGGCGGGCTTGGCGCGGCTGTGGCTGCCGGTGAATCAGTCATGTCCATATTGCTCATGGTAGCTTAGAATCGGCTAGTTGGCAACCACGTGAAGCGACAATATACGAAACAGCTCGTCAGGGCTATACGTCCATTGTTCCCTGCGCCCATTGCTCCAGCAAAGTGTGGTCAATCTGCCCCAGATGACGCTCCTCGCGTATAAGCGCCAGCCCATGTTGTCGTATAGCGTCCAGCGAGAACTGAGCCGCGACCTCACTAAGCCCTACGCCGACCTCCCTGGCAAGTACATAGTGGCCCAAAGAATGCTCGGCTACTAACTGAGAAAGTCTGCTTTTAGTAAGTCTTGTCTCGGAAGGACAATGCGGATTTCGATCCAACATTTTCAATACATCAAAAGGTTGCTCAAATTTTCCCGCCTGCTGGCCTAGAACCAACCGATGCTCGTTGTTGATGGGCTTTTGTGGCCAGGTGACCAGCAGATGCGCCAAAGGCTCACTGAATTCGCCAATACCGCCCCTATGATTGACGGTAATCGGCAGACCCTCTGGCGAAACAAGCACAGTGCTCATCACATTGATTCGGGAATTTGTCTCCAAAACCTCAGTACCATAGGTAGCCACGAGACCACTATGTAGTTTCTTTATATCCAAACTTTCTATACGCATATTATCATAATTATACAACATACAATTTCAAGATCCAACTATATGTTACTGATGCAAAATTGCCAAACAGCAATTATCGTAATATACGCCGCGCCATTACTAAAGCAGAGCTTTGATGAAGCCATCGAACATCGGGTGCGGGCGGTTGGGTCGGCTTTTGAACTCGGGGTGGAATTGGCTGGCCAGTAGGAATGGGTGATCGGTGCCTTCAATGATCTCCACGAGGTTATTGTCTGGATTGATGCCGCTAGCGCGGATGCCCCACTGCTCGTAGTGGTCGCGGTAGGTATTATCGCATTCGCCGCGGTGACGGTGGCGTTCAACGATACTGGTTGTGCCGTATGTTTTGGCCGCTAGGCTGCCCTTTTCCAACTGACAGGGATAATCGCCGAGGCGCATGGTGCCGCCAGTCATGTGCTTGCCCTGTTGATCGGCCATGGTGTTGATTATGAGATTAGGGCTGTCAGGGTCGAGCTCAAAGCTGGTGGCGTCCGCGAGGCCAGCGTTGCGAGCAGCGGCGATAACCGCCATCTGCAGGCCAAGACACAGGCCGAGGTATGGCACCTTTCGCCGCATGGCGTACTGCGCGGCTTTTATCTTGCCCTCCAGTCCGCGCACGCCGAAGCCGCCCGGCACCACGATGCCGTCGTAACTTTTTAGCTTGGACGCGATATCCGTACCGGCCTCGTCGAATTTGGAAGCGTCGATCCAGGTGATGTCGACGTCGCAGTCATTGTGCCAGGCCGCCGCTTTGAGCGCTTCGAAGACCGACATGTAGGTGTCGGTGTTGTCCATATACTTGGCCACGAAACCGACCTTTACTTTTCGGCTATGTTTCGCCGTCGCCAGCGCCACGACGCTACGCCAAGCTTTCAAATTTGGTTTTTTGGCTTTGAGACCTAAACGCTCGACAATGACATTGGCCAGACCGCTATCCTCAAGAGTCAGCGGGACTTCATAAATACTCTTGGCATTAGGCAGTAAGGCGATAGCGTCCTCTGGCACGCCGCTAAATAAGCTGAGTTTGCTGCGCGCGCCCTTGCCGGCTGGCTGTTCACTCCGGCCTACTAAAATATCCGGCGCGATGCCCAAGCCGCGCAGTTCGCGGACCGAGTTCTGCGCCGGTTTGGTCTTGGTCTCATTACTAGCATTCAGATATGGCAGATAGACCACGTGCACGTAGGCGCAATTTTCTAGTCCAACCCGCACGCCCAGTTCGCGGATAGCTTCGATAAACGATAACGATTCGTAATCGCCGACTGTCCCGCCGATCTCCACGATATGTACGTCGTAGCCCTCGCCGGCTTTGATAATCCAATCCTGGATCGCGCCAGTCACGTGCGGGATAATCTGCACGTCGTCGCCCTCGAACTTGCCGGCTCGCTCGTCTTGAATCAGTTTCAATAATACGCGTCCGCTCATCAGGCTACTAGCCGAAGTCATTTCCTCGTCTACGAAGCGTTCGTAATGGCCCAGATCAAGATCAGTTTCAGCACCGTCTTTGGTAACAAAACACTCGCCATGTTCGCGCGGATTGAGCAAACCAGCGTCGACGTTCAGGTACGGATCGCATTTTTGGAGGTTGACTTTGAGCCCGCGAGCTTTGAGCAGATTGCCAATCGAAGCGGCAGTGATGCCCTTTCCCAATCCGGAAAGCACGCCACCCGTCACAAACACATACTTAGTCGCCTTCTGCGCCACGTCGCTCAACACCTCTCTTTATGACCCTAATGCTACGCTATTCCTGCTCTGTTAGCAAGCCACTTATTAAGACGCCCCATTCGAGAGTTAAGTAGTTGGCATGATAAAACGCGGCGAGCCCTAGAGCCCTTCCAGAACACGCCTATCGTAAAGAGGCTGGCGGTTCAGGCAGATCAAGAGGGGGTAGTTTGCTACCCTGGATTGTTTTAAGATGATACACAGCACGTAGTGCATCAAAAGCCGGATCACTATTAGGACGGAATGTGTGCGCATTCAACTCACCTCCATAAGTGATGCCGGTATCGCTGGCTGACTTAAGAGCTCCCTGATATTCCACGTCGTCGCGCTTTATGTCATCTTGGAGTGGTGCAAGCGACTCTCTTGCACCTTGCGTAACATCACGATTAAGTCTGTAAATACGATTTAATTCTGTGCGATCTTTGGCATAAGGAATACCGTCTGCCATACTAGCTCTCACAGCGACAGTTTGGTGTTCTGCTTGACCTAAAGTCATATTATAACGATCAGCGTGAGTTTTAGCCTCACCTGTCGTTAAATGACGGCCAGCGCTATAAATCTTTCGCCGGACACCCTCACTGGTGTGTCTGAATACTGGAAGCTCGCCAGGCGTCCATGTACCCATTCGCACTCCTTTGACTGTACGAGGTGAAAATAGTTTGTTTTCACTTGTTGACTCTCGTGCACGCACCTTAAAATAGCCATGTTTTGCTACTTCTTTAGCATATCGTAAATACTGCGTATCATAGGCCTCTTTGTCTGCGGCTTTTTTCAAGCTGCGTGCTGCCAACTCGACCCGCACACGTTCAGTTTTCCTTATATGGCCAGTAGAATCCGTAACCCCAAAAACGACAAAAGGCGTAGCAGCTGCGGCTGCCAAAGCAACAGCTGCAACTCCTTTGGCAATTTTGGCTACTTTGGTCCGGCGCTTTTGTTCATCGTACCCTGGTGATTGTGGAGTTTTTTCTGCTTTAGACATTGTAAATATTTCGCTGATTTTATTATACTGTGTTATAGTATAGCAATAGTTAGCTGATTTGTCAATATTAATATGTATTCCTTACTCCTAGTCTCTGTATAATCCATAGCTTTTATAATTATCTTGGCTATTACGTTCGCTCAATGACGTAGAGTTCAGGCTATTGCTGGGTACTGAGGTAAGCCTCGGCGGCCTGGAGCTGCGGATCAGCAGCGGCTTTAGTGTCAGGGTCGGTAGTTTTGACCGTTTGATCGGGCGTGATGCCGCGGTGATTGATGTTTTGACCGTTGGGGCGGTACCAGCTGGCGACGGTGACTTTGAGCTGGCCGCCATCGCCATTGCAAGTGGATTCATCGGCTATGGGCCGTTTGCAAAGATTGATCAATTGCTGGACGACGCCCTTGCCATAGCTCTTGGTGCCGATCAGGTAGGCGGCTTTATTGTCATGCAGCGCGCCGGCAGTGATCTCCGAAGCGCTAGCACTGCCGCCATTGATCAGCACCACTGTCGGGATGCCATGCAACGCGTCATCGCCCTCGGCTTGATAGGTTTGGACGACTTGGCTGCCGCGTTTCTCTTGCAGGATGGTCTGGCCTTCGGGCAGCCATAAGCTGGAAACCTTCGTCGCGGCATCCAGCAGGCCGCCCGGATCGTCGCGCAGATCAAGGACGATACCCTTCACGTGCTGGTCGGCAAACTGATCAGCTGCCTTTTGCGCCAGATCAGCAGTGTCATCGGCAAAGGTAGTAATCTGTAGATAGCCGATGTTGCCATCCAGCGTCTTGGTTTTGACGCTCGGCAGCGTGATGTCGTCGCGCGTAATGGTGAAATTCAGCGTCTGTGATTTGTCACGCACGATCTGCAAGGTGACTTTGGTGCCTTTTGGCCCGCGGATTTTGTTGACGGCGTCATCGACCGAGATACCGCTAGTGCTCACGCCGTTGATACTAGCGACCAGATCGCCAGCTTTGACCCCGGCTTTGGCGGCCGGCAAACCATCTATGGGCGCGATGACCTCGATAGTGCCGTCGCTGTCTTTACCCAGCTGTGCGCCGATGCCGCTAAAGGAATTGTTCAGCTCATTATTGAAATCTTTGGCTTCTTTGGCCGTAAAATAAGCCGTATACGGGTCTTTGGTAGCCTCCGCCAACCCATGCTTCAGCCCGTCTTCCAGCTGCGTTTCGCTCAGCTTGCCGTCGTAATTATCTTTGAGCGACTTATACACTTGATTGACCGAACTATAATTAAGACTGGATGGCAAACCGCCATTGACACTCTGCTGGTGATGAAAATCCAGATCAATCCGCCCGCTACCAACAGCATAACCAGCCGCGAAGACCACCACTATGATAGCCAGATTCCGAACGCCGTTCGGCGCCATCCATCGCCTACCTCTCCC
>JBAQZF010000020.1:0-5096 GCA_049790715.1 Saccharimonadales bacterium (SeqCode)
GGCGACAAGCCGAAAAAAGCCGAGGCTTTTAGCCTGTGGCCTAGTAAAGATAAAACAAAGTCAAACGACACGTCCCCGACTGAGTTTAAAAGCTCACTATCGACCGAAGCGAAAGAATTATCTGAGGCGGAAATTGATCGTGTCGCTCGTATTACTGGTGAAGAAAAAGCTTTTGTTATACCTCGAATTGCTCAGGAGATGTCTGAGCAGTCAGCTGAAACAAGCGAGACTGATGCTCCGGGTGTCGATGGTAGCCAGATCTTTTTGGAACGTGTGGCGAGCGGCGAAGATCCCGATGCGGTATCGGCCGAAATGTTGACAGCTCTGGGCACCGAACCTAAGCCGTTTCATGTTTCAGGGCCAGCAGAATCCCATCAGCCTGTCGACGAGTCGTCCGTATTGGCGAGCGAGGCAACTCCAGATGTCCCATTGTTTGCCAACGAAGCGGAGCAAGCTACGCCATTCGGCGAAATGCCTCACGACATTGCATCAGATATAGACGCTGGACGGGAAGGTGACAGTACCACGTCTGGTACTCGATCTACTACTTCAGCCGGTGGCGCTGGAGGTGCTGGCGGTTCTGGCCGATCAACGCCTCCACCCGCTGGCGGCGGCGGTCCACCATTTGGCTCGACGCCCCCGCCTGGCGGTCCAGCCTTTGGCCCACCGCTTGAGTACAATCCTAATCTAGCAGCAGCCAACCAGCCAGTGCAACGCGTCGAATATGTCGATCGTAGTAACGAAGTCGGCATGTTTCTACTCGGCGGTATCATCGGCTACCTCATTGGCCGGCGCCGCGGCCGTATCAAGACCGAAAAGAAACTGTTGCCCGTCCAGAAAAAACTAGAAAAACAGGTTAAACATCTGCACGATCAGTTAGAAGAAAAACGACTCCAGATTCATGACGCTGCCGTCAAAAAAGCTCGCGCCGAGCATTGGAGCCGCGCCGAACTGCGGCAAAAACTGCAACCGCGCCGACCACAAGCCGAACATCCCAGGGTCGAGCAACGGACAGCGGCACCAGAAGCCCGCCAGCTGCATGGCAAAAAACCAGCGTCAGAACAGATCGGTCACGTGTTGCTGACGGCTGAAGCCGCTCACAGGCAAGTTGCCGAAGGCAGAACCCCAAATCAAGTCCAGCCGAACCAATTCGAAACAGACAAAAATATCGACACCCTAAGCCGCGCCGAGCTGCTAGCTATGAGCGAAAAGATCGTCGTCGAAGGCAGCAGCCTGCGGCAAGTCTACGAAACTCACTTGATAGGCGAGCGCGGCTTGCGCCGACTGGTGCGCGAACATTTGCGAGGCGGCGATGTCCAAAAAGCCTTACGCCGCGAAGTAGTGGAGCGAGAAATCGATTTTGAGCGCGACCCAGCGGCCCGCGATCACGTCTCGCATGATGGCGGCACCAAAAGCGATGCCACCACCGCGCTGCGCGACCTGCTACGGCGAGCCAACAACGACTCCGATACCGACAAAGAGCAAACCGCCATCCTCGAATCGCGCGCGACATACGAAGCCGACCGGCAGGCTCAGCAGCAGCGCCATCGCCGGATGACCGATATCAGCATCGCCGTAGTCGTCGCCATCCTCGTGTCTCTCATAATCACGCTCTATCTAACCCGTTTATAATCGATATACTAAAGGCATGCAAAAGATAATTCTGTACTACGCGTTCGTGCCGATCCCTGACCCCGAAGCGACGCGTCTGTGGCAGCGCGCCTTGTGCGAAAAGCTAAATCTCACCGGCCGCGTCATCATAGCGGAGCATGGCATCAACGGCACGCTCGGCGGCGACCTCACAGACCTCAAAGCCTACGTCAAGCAGACCAAAAGCTACGCCGCTTTCAAAAACATCAATTTCAAGTGGAGCGCGGGCGGCCGCGAAAACTTTCCAAAACTAAGTGTCAAAGTCCGGCCGGAAATCGTCACCTTTGGCGTGCCCGATGAAATTGAGGTTGATCACGAAGGCATCGTGGGCGGCGGCAAGCACCTCAAACCAAAGCAAGTGCACGAATTGGTCAAAAAACGAGGCGACGATGTCATCTTTTTTGACGGTCGCAATGCCTATGAAGCAAGTGTCGGTAAATTCAAGGACGCCGTCGTGCCAGAGATTGATCACAGCCGCGACTTCGCCGCAGAACTAGACAACCCAAAATATGACACCGTCAAAGACAAGCCAGTTGTGACATACTGCACCGGCGGTATACGCTGCGAAGTGCTCAGTATGCTGATGAAAAAACGTGGCTTCCAAGAAGTCTACCAAATCGACGGCGGGATTCAAAAATACGGCGAAGAATACGCCGACACCGGCTTCTGGGAAGGCTCGCTCTATGTCTTTGACGGTCGCCTCGGCACTAAATTTTCAGACCAAGCCAAAGATATCGGCGCCTGCGTTCACTGCCAAGCCAAAACCAGCAACTACCAAAACTGCGCCACCACGTCGTGCAACAAGCTCATACTTGTCTGCAGTAAATGTGAAACACAAAAACATTGTTCGGAATGCATCCGATAATTTACCAATTTTGAAGATTAATCTACGTGTGCTGGTATCAACGTGTTTATAAGGCCGCAGTGCCAAGAAAGTGTACACCCGATTCTCTTAGAAAAAGTTTGTGTATTGTATCCGTTTGCTCCACCAAAGGCTTCTTGATGAGGACTTGTTGCAATGCTCTCTAAACGTTGCTGATGTACTCTTTCAAGGGCCTGGTTGTACGATACGTCAGAAGCTAGTTTTCTATAGAATTCGTTAAATCCGCTCCTGAGATGATGGGCAACGTATGAAGATCTTAGTGTCTCACGAATTATTTTTCTTGGCCTGTTGGCGCTACATGTATCTCTATAAGTATCGTCGGCATGGCGCACATTTAGCTTCAGCTGTACGATATAGCGGCCTGTGTCGCTAACTGGTTCTAGATGACTAAAGTACCTGGACAAGCCAAATTCGTGCCATTGTTCAATTTGAGACCATGCGTCTGCTTCAAACTGAGCGGACATTATTTCACTAAAAGCATCGATACCTTCGGGTTGACGGGACGGCTCCATCGTATTAGTAAATCATTTTTTAATGTTTTTCACAAACATTCATTGAGTTACACTAGGAGTATGGCTATAAAAACCCTTATTGATACTAAGCTCAAAGAGCTGCCGAAAGCGCCCGGCGTCTATTTCCATAAAGACAAAACGGGGCAGATTATTTATGTGGGCAAAGCAGCGGTGCTACGCAACCGCGTGCGACAGTATTTTCAGCAGTCGCGCACGCGGGACCCGAAGACCGAGGCATTGGTAGCCGAGATCGTCGATGTTGATTGGATGGTCGTCGACAGTGAGCTGGAAGCGCTGTTTCTAGAAGCCGAGATGATCCGGCGCTACATGCCACGCTACAATATCTTGCTGCGCGACGACAAAGCGCTCAGCTATATCCGAATCGACTACGATGCCGACTATCCGACAGTGACGACGACGCGGCGCCCGCTGGATGATGGCGCGCGCTACTTCGGGCCGTATTTTAGCACTGGAGCGGTACGGCAATCACTAAAGTTATTGCGCAGAATTTTCCCATTTGCGACTAAACGTATGATTGGCCAAAAACGAGCCACGCTACAGTATCATCTGGGACTTGACCCGGGATTAGAAGAAGGCAAGACGAGCTTGGATGAGTATCGCGCCAATCTACGGAAGCTGATGGCGGTCATTCAGGGTAGACGTAAGACTATTATTAAAGAACTGGAACGGGATATGAAACGGGCAGCCAAGACGTCAGAATTTGAAAAGGCCGCTGCGTTACGCAATCAACTATTCGCGCTGCAAAGCCTCGATCGCCAGGTCATTTTCAGCGATAAAGAGTTCCTGGACATCAGTAAAGATCATGCTCTTAACGAGTTAGTTAACTTGTTAAGTATTGAAGCATTTCCACGTAGAATCGAAGGATATGACATCAGCCACATGCAAGGCAGCGACGTGGTGGCCAGCATGGTCGTCTTTACTAACGGCGTCAGCGACAAAGCTCAGTACCGCAAATTTAAAACTAAAATTAATCAGAACGATGACTTTTATAATATGCATGAAACTATCAAGCGGCGGCTTAGCGAACGGAACCGCAAGGCCTGGGGGTTGCCGAGTTTGGTCTTGATCGACGGCGGCAAGGGCCAGCTAGATGCCGCTATCCAGGCACGCAACGAACAGAGGTGTCAGACAATCCCCTTCATTGGACTCGCCAAGCGCGAAGAGCAGATTGTCATCCACAAAACAGGCTCAAACGTAACACTTAACATGCTAAGTTTACAGAAACTAGGTGGCTTTGCCAGTGAAAGCGCCGACTTTATCCTGGTCAACGTGCCGCATAATACCAATGTCGTGAAGTTGCTGCAGCGCATCCGCGACGAATCCCATCGCTTTGCCGTAACCTACCACAGCGTCCTCAAAGTCAAACGCCAAACCGCCAGCCTGCTTGACGATATCCCCGGCATCGGCCCCGCCACTCGCAAAAAACTCCTCCGCGCCTTCGGCTCCGTCCGCGGCATCACCCAAGCCACCGAAACGGCATTGACAAAAATCGTTGGCAAACAAAAAGCACACCTACTTAAGCGCTCCTTAGTCGATTAACTAGGCTTTACAGCAAACAAGGGGACTCTTATGTGCTGTCTAGAGAATACGGTAACTAAATTAAACCGAAACTTGAACAGATTCCACACGTTGGCCAGTAAACATTATTTTAGCACCTTCTTCGTTGCGCAGCACCAGTTCATCGCCAAAGGTTATGCCACCCCAGTCGACAATTTGCTCGCCAATCGGTTCAGTGAATGGTTTCGCCCCTTCTTCATAAGGGCGTGTGCCAATCGTTGAGAGAACATCCCGATAGCCTGCGTTTTGTTGGCCGCCCCCAACCCAAGGCCGCACTACAGCTTGGCCTGACACAGGGTCCACTAGAATAGCATGAAAAACACCGCGACTATCAAGATTAATAAGTATTTGTGTTCCTGGAGTAAGCGTACATAATTCTAGACGATCGATTTTGATCATATTCTCAGCAGACCTGGATTCACTGGGCATCGTTGCCCCCTTGTTTATATTCAATAGCATACACTTATATAGAC
>JBAQZF010000021.1:0-7821 GCA_049790715.1 Saccharimonadales bacterium (SeqCode)
CAATATCTCTACAATATAGGTATGAGTGAAGAACTGATACAGAGAGGATTATCAGAAAAAGGCATAGAATTTGGTGACTATGAGCTTTTTCCAGTCAACGCAACGACACTAAATCAATTTCGTAAGCTAAAGATTATTCCCAACATTGATTATGGCAAATACGGTATTAGAAAGCCTGACGGTCTAGTAGTTGATCGGTTGGATAAATCTAACCCAAAAGTGGTGGCAGTTTTAGAGTACAAAAAACCAATTGAGTTTCAAACTGACAAACAAAAGAAAGAAGCAGCTGAACAGTGCAACGATCTATGTCAAGTTCTAGGGGCTAAGCTTGGGATAATAACGGATGGAATTGTAACCTTTTGGATTAACTCTAACCAAGACGATGCTAAAAACGAATATGTAGATCGGACAACTGAAGCCAAGAGAAGTTATTCTTACATTCTTAATGATGATAAGCAAAAACTACAGCAAAGATTTTATATTAAAGAACTAAATCAGAGCGATCCAAGTAAGCTTGATGATGAGTCTAGTAACACCTATCAATTTATAAAACGCATACTAAGAGAAACTAACGAAACAAACTCCGCACTTCATCCTACAGAAAAAACCGACCCAACACCCTTAGCTAAGAGTGTCTGGCAAAGTATATACATAAGTACAAAGGATAATCCCACAGCTTGTTTATATAATGTGGTAGAAATATTCATCTTTAAGTTCCTAAGTGACCTTGGGGTATTAACTGGTACATATAGCTTCGACAATCTCCTAGGTATGTACAAAACAGAGAATAGTAGAACAGTCTTAAATCATTACGCTACAGTTTGTAGAACTAGAGTAAGAGACTTATTTGAAGAAGGCTTAGATCACACCACTATCATTAACGGAACAATCTTTGTTAATAAAGATGGAACGCCAGTGTTATCTCAGGCTACTCTGTTCAAGGACACCATTGAGAAATACGCCAAATTTGGCAACCTCAGAAACATAGAAAAACAATTTAAAACTAAGCTCTTTGAAACTTTCATAAAACAAAGTAGAGACAAAAGTAAATTGGGGCAATTCTTAACACCCAGAAAGGTCGTAAAAGCCATTGTAGAAATGGCTGATATAGATAGGGCAAGATTTATCTGTGATCCTTTTTGTGGTACAGGAGGTTTTGTTCTAGAGCCTCTACAAGTCTCGTCTGCTCTTAAAAGGAAATTCGCCCCAAAAAACGGGAAAATAAATTCAGGTGTAAGACTTCATGGATATGATACTGGGCGCGAAGATAATGAAGAACAAAGAAGAACTATCATTTTAGCCAAGGCGAATATGTTAATTTACCTTTCCGACTTAGTAGAAGAAAACCCAAGCCTTAATGAAGAGTTCTCAAAGTTAATTAACGATACTTTTACATTCCTATCAGACTCTAATCTAGGAACACTAAAAGAGAAGTTTGATAATGATGAAGACAAGCCAGATCTAATATTGACGAATCCGCCATATATAACAAGCGGCATGAAGACTATTCGTAAACAGATTGACGAAGAGGGACTTAGTGACCTATATGCTAATAGCGGTAAAGGAGTAGAGGGTTTAAGTCTGAAGTGGATTTTAGCGAACCTTCAGAAAGATGGATCTGCGTTTATAATCTTGCCTGACAGTATTTTCAATGTTTTTGCCAACCAGACTCTACGAGAGGAATTACTAAGAACTTGTTTCATCAACTGTATTATCTCACTGCCAATAAAAACATTCTTTAATACGCCTAAAAAGACTTACATATTAGGTATAACTAAAAAAAGTGAAGTTGTAGAACAGAGTACACCAGTATTTACCTATCTTGTTTCAAGCATAGGCGAAACGCTAGACATAAACAGATTTGAGATTGAAGATAATGACCTTGATAAAGCCAAAAATCTATTTAACCAGTTCAAAGGAAGTCCAAATACATTTATCACAGATGACCCTAGGTGTAAGTTACAGCCGATTGATAGATTTGTGTCTGAAAAATATTGGGTAATCGATAAGTGGTGGACTAAAGAAGAAAAGATTGATCTGCAAATCTTGGAAGAAGAAGAGATATTGAGCATAGATGAGTTTAAGGCAAGGCTAGAAGCATTCTCTGATAAGCTGGATACCTACAAAAAAGTATTGGAGAACTTGTAAATGTCTGACAACCTGAGAAAGGTAGAGATCGGGGATATATTTAATTTTCCAGAGACTAACTCCAAAATCACAAAGAAATTTTGTTTAAACCACAAAGGTTCGATACCAGTTTATGCATCTTCAAAAGACAAAACCTCTACCCTTGGTTATATCCAGGATGGTCTCAAGGGAGTAAAATATTATGAGAATTGCTTAAGTTGGAATCGTAATGGTTCTGTGGGATATGTATTTCTGCGAGATCATAAATTTTCGACCAACGAAGACCATAGGGCGTTAGAGCTAAAGAGTGAATATAAAAAAGAACTCGATTTACTCTACTTGCAATTTGAGATAGAAAAGCAACTATTCATCAATGGCTTCTCATACCTTGATAAAGGTGGGGTTGGTAAGATCAAAGAAGTTTCTATATTTATACCTGTGACCAGTGATGGAAAATTTGATCTTAATGGGCAGGTCAACTTAGCAAATAAATACCAGAGACTTGACTCAGTTAAAAGTGAACTCAGGGATGACTTTAATAGCCTAGATGCTGTAATTGTAAATGTGAACAGCGATAGTAAGGTTAGCCTTATGCCCATGAATGACCTGTTTGAAATAAAAAAGGGAGACAGCAAATATACTAAGCAATATATACACAAACACGAAGGCTTATATCCTGTCTATTCGTCACAGACAACTAAGCTAGGTGAAATCGGCACGATAGACACTTATGATTATGATGAAGAATGCTTTACTTGGACTACAGATGGAGTATATGCAGGAACTGTTTTTTATAGAAACGGCAAGTTCTCAGTTACTACACATTGCGGTGTATTGGTAGTAAAGGCACAATACCGAAGTGAGATTGATCCTAAATACCTCTACTTCAAGCTTAATCAGACCTTTCCTCTAAATACTTTAGGAGAATGGGCCAATAAAAGGCTCGGAGTTGAACGAATTAAAGAACTTAGCATAGAGGTGCCTATAGGCGCATCAGGAGAGCCTGATACTGAAGAACAACGCAGGATTGCGTCTAAGTATGAAAAAATTGAAGACATTAAGCGTCAAGTTAGGGATGACTATGAAGAACTTATTCAAGCAAAAGTATCAGTCATTAGAGAAGATGTAGTAGCGGTAAGTTAGTCTGTTAGGGTGTCAATTTCTAGCCCAACTGATTGTGTCTCTTGATAGGTTTTTGTAACAGCAAATTTCTTTATTGGGCGGTATTCTTTTGTTCGTTGAGCATTATGCTCACGCCCGTCTAATCTGTCTAGATATCACATGACAGTTTTGACATCACTCCGCCTTCCCAATTACATTATACTCTGCTTCAAGGCTGCTTATAGCTTTCCCAAATACTTTTGTATCCCAGTTTGATATGATTGACTGGGTAATGTCATGGAGCGGTTCCTTCGGCCAACCATTACATACTACCCTGTCAAAATTATCGTAATATGCTTGAAGTTGATTGCTACCGAGAGATGACTCCATCTTGAGATTAATCGCTGTTTTTGCTGTACAATCGAGATATGCCAGCGTTATTTTTGACTGTTCTTATTGTTTTTGTTTTGCTGGTTCTCAATGAATTTTGGTGGCGAAAACGCCGATCACATGGCGAAATTAGCCGAAAGTTCATACACCTGAGCGTTGGTAGCTTCGTAGCTTTTTGGCCGTTTTTTTTGAGCTGGGATCATATTAGATTGCTCAGTCTAGCTTTTCTGATAGGCGTTGCTGCCTCCAAGTACTTACACGTTTTTCGCGCTATTCATAGCGTGCAGCGTCCCACGTGGGGCGAGCTATTTTTCGCGCTGGCGGTCGGCGGCATCACCTGTATCACGCAGGACAAGTTGATATACATGGCGGCATTGCTGCAAATGAGCCTGGCCGACGGTCTGGCGGCGGTTATCGGCACGCGCTATGGTCAAAAGTATCGCTACATCGTTTTTGGGCATGCTAAAAGTCTGCTGGGGACGCTGACTTTTTTCCTCGTCTCGGTAGGTATATTGATTTATTTTTCTGACGTAAGCTCCGCGCAATTATTGGTCGGGTTTATAGTCGGTCTGGCGGCAGCTACCAGCGTGATCGAAAACCTGGCTGCTAGAGGCTTAGACAATTTGCTGGTGCCGGTCATCGTGGCCTGTGCCTTGCGCTTTTTGGCGTAGGGTTTGGGGCGTGACTAAGCGGGCTTTACTGTGTGCGCTCGCAGCGCGTTGAAAATGACTATCACGTCGACGATTTCCTGAATGATCGCGCCAGTCAGCGGAGAAAATACGCCGGTGGCAAATATTAGCATCAACACCACGCTGAGCCCAATGCCAACTAGGATGCTCTGACGGGCAATGGCGAACGTGCGTTTGGCGATCAAGACAGCCGTAGCTACTCGATTGATGTCGTCGGCCAAGATGACCATATCGGCCGACTCGCTGGCAGCTGCCGAGCCGCGAGCGCCGAGAGCGATACCGACATCCGAAGCCGTCAGAGCTGGCGCGTCATTGACGCCGTCACCGACGAACACGAGCGGCCGGTGCTGTATTTCTTCCAAGACACGTAGTTTATCGGCGGGCAACATTTCGGCGTGTACGTGAGCTATGTCCAGGTTTTTGGCGACGGCCGCCGCCACAGCCGCGTTGTCACCGGTTATCATGACTGTTTCTCGCAAGCCTAGAGCTCGCAAGCTTTCCAGCGTGGCTCGGGTTTCTGAACGCACCTCGTCCGTAAAGGTGATGACTCCCGCTAGCTCGCCGTCAACGGCGACGTAGACGGCGGTTTGGTTGACGGTCGTTGATTTGAATTTGGCAGGCAAGCTAACGTCGTATTCTCGCAGCAGACTGAGGCGTCCCACCAACAGTTCTTGTCCGCGGAGGGTCGCTTTCAGCCCGCGGCCGGCTATTTCTTTGACGTGCTTTGCTTTGGCGAGCTTAATTTTTTCCGCGTCGGCCTTGGCTACGACGGCGTGGGCTACGACGTGCGTGGAGCTTTGCTCCAGGCTTGCCGCTAGGCTCAGCACTTCATTCTTTTTGAACGAGCCAAAGGTCGTTATAGTGTCTACGGCCAGTTCGCCGCGAGTCAGAGTGCCGGTTTTATCAAAAGCGATAGTTTGAGCTTCGGCCAGCCGCTCCAGAGCCGAGCCGGTTTTGACGATAATGCCGTACCGGCTGGCTCGAGCCATGCCGCTGATGAGGGCGATCGGCGCGGCCAGCAGCAAGGGACAGGGCGTGGCTACGACGATGACTTCCAAAAAGCGGACGGCGTGGCCACTGACTACCCAGACGGTGACGGCGATGGCGTAGGCCAAGACGGTAAAGGGCAGGCTATAACGATCAGCCAGCCGCACGAATGGCGCTTGAGCGGCCGAAGCGCTGCGGACTAGTTTGATGATGCGTTGGTATTCGCTGTCTTGAGCCGCGGCGGTCACTTTGGCGGTCACCGCGCCGTCTAGATTTATCGAGCCGCTCAGTAATTGATCGTCAACTTGTTTGCCAATCGGTAAGCTTTCCCCCGTCAGTGACGCTTCGTCAAAGCTGGCCGTACCTTCGCTGATGACGGCGTCGGCTGGCACTAACTCGCCGGCTTTGATGATGACTTTGTCGCCTACGCGCAGCTCGCTGACCCGCACCTGCGTAGTCTTGCCTTTGCGGATGACGTGGGCTTTTTGTGGAGCGTGAGCCAGCAGGGCGTCTAGCTCGCTTTTAGCTCGATGCTCGGCAAAATCTTCCAACGCTTCGCCGCCAGTCAGCATCAGCACCACGACGATACCAGCCCAGTATTGCCCCAAAACAACGGAAGCGATGATCGCCGTAGCCGCTAAAATGTCGATGCCATAAGTGCCGGACCGCAAATCCTGCCACATGCTCCACAGCAGCGGGATGACTTCGGCGATCGCCACCACGCCCAGCAGCCAATGAGCGGCCGTATGGTACGTACTAAGCTCAAGCGCTAAACCAGCAAAGACCGCGATCAAAGCCACGCTAAACAATCTATATTCGCGCAAAAATCTCACCAGTCGTTTCATAAGTAAGTTCCCAATTTAATAAACTAGTCCATACTAGTATAGCAATGTGTGCTCAATGTTTCGCTGATTCCAAGCGCGTTGACAATCACATCACTAGTTTGACGGCACTAGCGCATTGCTATATTATGTATAGTATTGAATAAAGGGGAGTAAAATGAAAGCAGCGCAGATCAAGTCATATGGCGGCAAAGAAGTCGTAGAAACAGTCGTGGACATCGCTCAGCCAGTAGCAGCCGAGGGTCAGGTAGTGGTGGAAGTCCATGCTGCTGGCGTCAATCCCTTTGACTGGAAAGTGCGTGACGGGCAAGTCCGACAGATGGTCGAGCTGACCTTTCCGGCGACGTTGGGCGGTGATGTGGCGGGTCTAGTCGCCGAGATTGGCTCTGGGGTCAGTGGGTTTGAAGTCGGCCAGGCGGTTTATGGCCAGGCCAATGCTCTGAGCGGCCAGGGATCGTTCGCCGAATTTACGCCGGTCAAAGCCGTTTCTTTGGCCGCTAAACCCGCCAGTTTGGATTTTACTGAAGCTGCCACGCTGCCGCTGGTCGCGGTCAGCGCCTACCAAGCCTTGGTCGACCATATGAATCTCCAAGCCGGCCAAAAGATCTTGATCCATGGCGCTGCCGGCGGCATCGGCTCGATGGCCATCCAGCTGGCTAAACATCTCGGCGCCTACGTTGCTACTACGGCCGCGGCTAGTGAAACGGACTTCGTCAAAAGTCTGGGCGCTGACGAGGTGATTGATTATCAAACACAAGATTTCGCTAACATTTTGAAAGATTACGATGCCGTATACGACACCGTTGGCGGCGAGACAAACACTAAGTCATACGCGGTATTAAAGCCAGGCGGCACGCTGGTTTCGATGGTCGCGCCACCCGATGAAACACTCGTAAAGCAGCACGACGCGCGCTACACCCACCAATCCACCAAAGTCACGACCGAACGCTTGACCAAGATCGCCGAACTCATTGATGCCGGCACGCTCAAAGGAACCATCGACAAAGTCTTCCCGCTCGATGAGGCCGCCGAAGCCCTAGAATATCTCAAAACCGCTCACCCGCGCGGCAAAGTCGTCATCCAAGTCAAATAAATTAAACTTTACCAGGCCGTCAAGTCCAGTTGACGTCGTCTTATAATCAGCATGACTATCTAAAGGTAGATTGCGGGGTTCGAGTTGTTATTGCAGGTAGCTAATATATAAAATTGGGATAAAGAAGGCGGCAAAATAAGCGGATTGTAATAGCAAGAAGTTTCTAGGCGCGCCTTTGCTTATGATTACTTTGTAGGCACCGTAAGCCATGACTAAAAGGCCGATGAACGTAATGGTTTTTGAGACGTTCGTGATCGAACTGCTCGCCAGAATAATTATTAGCGAGGGCGCCAAGCAAAAAGCGGAAATTCCAGCTAAGGCTCTATGCCATCTTGATTGCCAGGAGCCAGTTTCGGGGATGAGCGTGCACATGTATTGGCACGCTGACGACAAGACGATTAAAATATCGAGCCACCTAGTGAGTTGAAAAGTGGGCGTGAACCACCTCATAAAGAATAGTACGAGCATCGGTAAAACAACACTAAAGAGAAAAATATAGTATAGGATTGAACTTTTGTGCCTAGCGACGTGTTGGCTGAATGTCATATCGCGGTTTTGTGGCCATTTCCAGATAATACATACCAGTCCGAGG
>JBAQZF010000022.1:0-4046 GCA_049790715.1 Saccharimonadales bacterium (SeqCode)
GGCAAAGGCGGACCGAGTGGTGGTAAATCAGGATCACCTTCAATCCCAGCACGTCTGCGACCTTCGAGAATTACTTCATGCGCCGTAAGACCTTTGCCCCCCCTACCTCTGTGAATCCCTGCATAAAACAATGGTGGTTTTTGCCCGACACCGGCAGCTGCTTCGATAACTCGTTCAGGAATAGTCTCTCGTATTCGTCGATTCATATAAATAATTATACTCCAACTTGGAGATCAGGAGTCAAACGCTTCGGTGTTTGACGAGCAAAAGGAGAGATCGCAGAAGCCTCAGGGGAATCTTTCAGAAGCGAGATTCTGCGAGATTGTAGCGCGCGCTGACCTGGAGCCACCTTGGAGATTCGAACTCACAACATCTCAGTGAGATGTTTTGTAGACTCGAGCGAAGCGTCTTCCAATCGCTGGAGCCACCTGCCGGAATCGAACCGGCGACCTCCGCTTTACGAAAGCGGCGCTCTAGCCAACTGAGCTAAGGTGGCGGAAAATCACTCCGTATTATAACAGCTTGAGCTAGGTAATCTTTACAGTCAAGTGGCCGAGATGAGTCCGGCGGCCAGCAGGATTACTAGCAGCATACCCAAGCAGATTCGATAGAGGATAAAAACGTTGAAGCTGTGTTTGGCGACAAAATTGAGCAACCAGGCGATCGAAGCGTAGGCGACCACAAAACTAACAGCGGTGGCGACTAGCGTGGCCGGCCAGCCGACTCCTCGAGATATATCACTCCACTTGCTGACCGTCTCTAGCGAGCCAGCCGCCAGCAAAGCTGGAATGGCCAAAAAGAATGACAGGCGCGTCGCGGCCACCCTGTCGAACCCGCGCAGCAAACCCGTCGAGATGGTGGCACCAGAGCGTGAAACACCCGGAATCAGCGCTAAACACTGCGCCAGACCGATAATGAGCGTATCACGCCAAGATTCGTCTTTTTCATGCCGATTTTGGCGGGCTTTTTGATCGGCCAGCCACATGACCCCGCTCCAAGCCAGCAACGCGATGGCGATCAGCCACAAGCTCCGTAGATTGTGCTCTATCTGATCTTTGAAAGCCAAACCGGTGATAGCGATAGGAATCGAACCAACGATAACTGCCCAGCCAAAACGATAATCGGCAGTCCGTTTCGTGTCGTCAAACACGCCGCCCAGCCAGCCAGTCACGATACGCCAGATATCTTTTCGGAAGTACGCTAGTGTCGCGAATATAGCGCCGAGCTGAATAATAGCCGTAAAAGCCACGATACCTGGATCATTAATCGAGTGACCAAACAGCTTTTCGGCGATCGTCAGATGTGCCGTACTCGACACCGGTAAAAACTCCGTCACGCCTTCGACCACACCCAACACGACAGCTTCGATAATACCCATATAAAGAGTGTAGCATTTGAGACCCGCGGGGCAGAATCGTGGCGGGCTCCCGAGCTTCTCACATAATTTGTGCTAGCAAGAGCGTTTAGACAGTAGGCTGCTTCTGCTGTAAGGCATCTACGAACTGACTAATGATATCTATGCGTTCTCCCACGAGAGGCAGCAAATCTTCATGGCCATCACCCCAATATTCAGCGGCCGTACGATCACCCTTAATCAGCTGGCGGGCTCGAAGCGATCCCAGCTCCATAGAACCGACCACCGACAGTACCAGCCGCATAGCCTCTGGATCTTTAGTCCAACTCGCAGGAAGATCTCCGCTGCCTGATCGAAACATGGTTGCCAGTTGCGCGGTAGGATTATCAACTTTTTCACACAATTCCCTGCACGTTTCTTCTGTTTCAAAATCTCGAACGTCCTCAAAATCACCAGGATACCCCCGAAAGTAGCCCTCAGCCACGCTCAAGTTGTCGGGGTCCGGAGGAAACGCGGTCAGAAAATTAACCACTAAGGTGTCCGGGTCATTGACATATGCCTGTTCGCCCTGGAGAGATTGCGTGGGTTCATTTTCAGCCATTTCGTATGTTCCTTTTCGTGATGATTTATAGTTTGGTAGGACTATGTATCGTTTTATTTGTTATGTTTTGTATTTTAGAATTAATCGATTTAACGATAGCACACCCTGGCTCAAGTGTCAATGTTGGCAGACTCTTGGCCGCGTCAGTTTGAGGTTATTTCTGACTCAATCCGACGATCAGTCCAATAGTCATACCTATCAGTTGGAGGCCAGCCGATATCGCGATGGGCAAAAATATCAAAAATCCCCAACCGCAATTCGAGGATTGGCTACATGCCGCGCGCGAGCCGCTTTGCAAGGCCAGTCCAAGCCCCAAAAAAATGACAATTAGCTCCGGCAGGAACGCCGCTCTAACGCCATACGTCGTCATCTTTGCCCACCTGGGATCGGCAACCCGTCCTGGCATCAGCAGCAAGCCAACTCTGATCAAATAAATTGCCAGGAGGACAGCGAGAAATCGTACTAATAATGTCGCCAAAGGCGTTGCTACCCCAGTAGCAAGATCGTTGAGATGAGTGTCTTTCGCCAACCCAAATGATACGACCAGCGAAATACCGATCGAATAAATCAGCAGCCGTCTGCCCAGCGCGCCGTTTTTACCACTCATGTCACTAAGCGTAACAAGATTGTCTCAAAAAGAGTATCCCGTTTTATAAAAAGTGTTTGGCGGTCACTAGAGCTGGAGATGTAGCGCTATTTCGCAAGACAAACTCTACTACGGCTTACGCTTGATCAGGTACCAGATTCTCTGATAAGCGATTGATGTGGATGGTGTTAGCTACGGCGATTTCCTCGTCGCCCCGTAAGTGCGCGGCAGCAACGCGATGCGCGCCATCCCGCACCACTCGGTACAGGACAGTACCGTTAGGCTGAACATTAGCTGAAACCAAATCAATTGCCGGCATTGGAGTACCGCGGCGTGCGTAATTCCGGATAATCTGACGACTCCCGCGACTTCTCCCAGATTGGGGATCAAACTTGGTACCATCCCTGCCTTGATTCCAATCTTCCAAGCCAGGAGCCAATACGAAATTGCGAACAGGCAGCCAGGTCCATTCAGAAAAACTTGCCTTAATAGCGCACACTCGTCGCTTGTCAACTTCTTTTAAGTCAGGTAGAAATAGTGGTTTTTCCAGTTGAGCGCCGGACTTAAGCAGGCCGAGCAATGCTGTTGCTTCAGCGCTTTCTGGCGCTAAATCTGATCCCTGATCATTTGTTTCATAGTGATCAAGAAGTTCATGCAGCGTATGTCTTTCGCCTTCGCGCGACCGATGCGCGCTCAAACCAACCCCACCAGACGACCACACGCCAAATCTACCCAGTAAGCCAGAAATTCGGTCTAGGCGATCTGGGTTGTATTTGATAGCGGCACGCCGCTCCATACGGGGCTCTGGTTGAACCTCAGGCACAGAAAACGACGGTGGAGACATATGAATAATATTAGCATAAATTAATTAATCTGTCAATCACAAGATTCTCGTTTTTTGGCAGAGTATAAAGCAGCTGTGTTTACTTTTTGACCAGCGTGACTATATTCGCGGTACTCTCTTTAGCGGCTCTTTTGGCACGTCTTTCAGGGGGATGAAATACATAGCCGGCTGCCGCCACAGCAAGCGCGCCCATGGCTATCGGATATGGTCCAGTTATGAAGTGCTCCGCGGTTTTACTACCAGCACCCGCGGCTATACCAGCAGCAACACCGGTAGGCACGCCTAGCTTATTGCCAACGACTAACCCTGCTCTCCCTACTCGATAAGACATGCCTTTTTCAATCAAACCTTTTGAGTCATCAGCTTTATGCTTGACCTCATGGACAAGAACGCTATTTACTTTGCGGGAAGCTTTTACCCGTATGCCCTTATCGCCATCCATGTCATAAAAACCTTTGCGAATATTCAAAAGACCTTTCTTCTCGATACTTATAGGCGTTCCGGCCACGTCTTCCTCGCTTAAGCCCAGTCGATTAGCTTCTTGACTAAATTCATCATAATCAAAGTCTACTAATTTGTATTTCTTGCCAAGTCTGATGTCCATTGACACGATTGGAGCATTCTCGCTTAAAGGCGGCTGCTCGCCAGTCGAAGTGGATCC
>JBAQZF010000023.1:0-5036 GCA_049790715.1 Saccharimonadales bacterium (SeqCode)
GGTGTGGTGGTTGCTGGTGGCTAGTCGCTCGCTGTAGGGCGTGCTCTAACAGATCGGCGGTGGTTTTAGGCCGTTTCAAAGTTACTGGTTTGCGGTCAGCGGTAATACGAGGAGTAACGGGAGTAAACTGGGCGGCAATTGGTTCAGGAGCAATAATCGGCACTGACGCTTGTCCGACCTCTGCAAAGCGGCTAATCAATTTGCTTTTGGGTACGCGACGAGCGGATTGCAGGCGTTTGTCATCAAGCCGATGGACTGATTTTTTGATACGTACTGCGTGCTTTGGTTTAGTAAGCAGCCTATCGGTGCTACTCTGCGGTTTCAGATGGCGTTTGAGGCCGGGCGTGGGCTTTTTGACGGCGCGGCGCATCAGGGTGCGGGCTGGTTGCGGAGTGCGGCCGCTGGAGGATTTGGCTGGCTGCCGCTGGGGGCCGCGCGTGGTGGAGGCGGATTTTTTGGCAGCATTACCATCTGTTATTGACACCACGTGTTTGGCGCGTGAAAGGGGCTTGCTCTGTGCTGAGTGGCCGCTTGGCCGGATGATGCCGTCGATGGCGCGCTGCGGTGTGGCGGATTTGATGACGTGTTTATCTATCGGCTCGCCAGTTTGGGCGTCGTAGCGCTTGCCATTGATTTCGATGATGTTATTTTTTTTGCCCACGACTGTTTCTTTCTTATCAATATGCTTACGTATATCATAAGTCCTCTTGTGGGAATGCGCAAGTCCTTGTTTGGCAAGCACTCCTTGTTGTCAGGTGGTGCTTGCCTTGCTAGTGTTAATGGTGGATGGATTATTTAAACCCTAAAAAAGAACAGCAGCACCGGATCATTCTGCTGGTCGGCTATGTCTGCGTGGCTATCGCTATCGTTATCGCGGCGATTATATTGCTGTATCAGGCGTACGGCTTCGGCGTGGGCAGAAACGGGGCGGTCATCCAGAACGACCTAACGTTTTTCTCCAGCCAGCCGCATCCGGCTAACATCTACGTCAACGGCAAGCTGAAAGACACTACCAATACGCGGCTGTCACTGCCGGCTGGTATCTATCGAATCCTGTTGAGCCGCGATGGTTATCGGGATTGGCAGCGGACGATCGAGCTGGAGGGTGGCAACGTCGAGCATTTTGACTATCCGCTGCTCTTCCCTAAGACGCTGATCAGCAAAAAATTGCAGTCATTCACCGCGGCTCCTGGTCTGGTGACGCAGAGCCCTGACCGGCGCTGGCTGCTGGTCGAGACACCAGGTACTATGACGAGTTTTCAGGTATACGACCTCAAAAATCCGACAAAAGCTCCCGATACGATTGATCTGCCGGCAAATCTGCTGACCAAAGCCACGTCCGGTGAGAGCTGGCAGCTAGAAGAGTGGGCTGGTGATAATCAGCACCTGGTGTTGCAGCATATGTATGACGGAAAAAGCGAATTTATCCTAGTCGATCGGATTGATCCGGCCAAATCGCTCAATCTCAATACCACGCTGTCGGCCGCTCCGTCCAAGCTGACGCTGCGAGATAAAAAATACGATCATTACTATCTGTATGGTGTCTCGCCTGATCTGTTGCAAAGCGCTTCTTTGGAGGTTCCGGCGCCGGTGACTGTTTTGGAACACGTGCTGGCCTATCATTCCTACGGCGCTGACACGCTGCTGTACGCGACTGACAGCGACGTGCCGAGCGGCAAGGTGGCGGTCAAGCTAAAAGACGGCGACAAAACCTACGCGGTGCACACCTTCGTGGCTGGCACTACCTATGTGCTGGATCTGGCAAAATACAGCGGCAAACTGTACGTGGCGGCTGGAGCCAGCTCCGAAAACAAAGCCTACATCTATAAAGACCCTATCGGGCAGCTGCAGGCACTACCCGATCAAGCATTGGTACCGGCACAAGTGCTGCACGTCACCGACCCTAGCTATCTGAGCTTTTCTACCAACGCGCAGTTTATCGTTACGGAAAACGCCACGCGGTTTGGCGTCTATGACATCGAAAACACCAAGGGCTATAATTACACCTCCAAACAACCGCTCGATGCTGACGCGCAACATGCTACCTGGATGGACGGCGATCGGCTGACGTATGTCAGCGGCGGCAAGCTGGTAGTGTTTGACTATGACCACACCAATCAGCAAACACTGATGAGCGCGGCTGCCGCTTACCTGTCGGCCTTCGCGCCGGACTACCGCGATGTCTACGCTGTGGCTCCAGCTGCCCTGCCTGACCAGTTCGAGCTGACGCAAACGTCGCTGCTGATTCCGGCTGATCGATAAGCTGAGAGATTTCTCATGATGCTCATGCTTGTGATTTTTCTGGCACTGCAACATAATTAATTTCATAATAATCTGGAGGTTATGGCATGGCGCAGTTTGAATATCAGGGTGAAATAACTCCGCCGGAGAACGTGCTGGCTAGCAGATACGCCAGTCCGGAAATGGTGGCCAACTTTTCAAGCGAGGCCAAGGTTTTTATGGAACGCGGATTGTGGATCGAGATCATGCGGCAGCAAGCTGAACTTGGTCTGAATATACCGGAAGACGCCATAGTTGATTATGAAGCCGTACAGTCGGATATCGATATGGCTTCAATGCGTGAGCGTGAAAAGACGAGCGGCCACGACGTAAACGCTCGCATAGAGGAATTCAACGCTTTGGCCGGCCATCAAAAAATACAGTTCGGCATGACCTCGCGGGATTTAACTGAAAATGTCGAGCAGCTGCAGATTGTGGAAGGACTGCGTATTATTGCCGATCGGGTGGCCGCGACACTCAGTAGATTTAGTATGCGCGCGCTTGAGTACAGTGAATTACCGATGTCGGGGAGATCACATAATGTGGCTGCTCAGACTATTACGCTTGGTAAACGTTTCGCGAACTTTGGCGAGGAGCTTCTAAACGGATATAATCGCATAGCTGCTTTAAATGATAACTATGGACTGCGTGGCATCAAAGGACCGGTTGGCACGCAGCAGGATATGCTGGATCTCTTCGAAGACGATGCCGAAAAGGTGATGGAGCTAGAACGTCGCGTCGCTGATGCCCTAGGATTTGCCGATACTCTGAATAGTGTTGGCCAGGTGTACCCTCGCTCTATGGATTTTGATGTCGTAACGGCTCTCAAGCAAGCTACTTGCGGTCCGGTAAACTTTGCCACTACGTTGAGGCTTATGGCTGGCCATGAACTAGCAACCGAAGGATTTAAACCAGGTCAGGTCGGCTCAAACGCTATGCCGCACAAGATGAACGCCGCCAAATCCGAGCGAATCGCGAGTTTGAGTGCTGTTTTGGCGGGGCATGTGACTATGGCCAGCGAGATTTCCAGTCAACAATGGAACGAAGGTGATGTCAGCTGCTCGGCAGCTCGCCGCGTATTCATTCCGGATTCTTTCTTTACGACTGACGGTATCTTTCAGACAACCATGACAGTAGTCGATAAGTTCGGTGCTTATCCGGCGGTTATCGATAGAGAACTGCAGCGCTACCTGCCCTT
This sequence comes from Saccharimonadales bacterium (SeqCode), assembly GCA_049790715.1. Classification (GTDB taxonomy): domain Bacteria; phylum Patescibacteriota; class Saccharimonadia; order Saccharimonadales; family UBA4665; genus JBAQZF01. The sequence continues at coordinate 3,479 of JBAQZF010000023.1, forward strand.
TCTGATTACCACTAAAGCACTAATGGCCGCGGTGAAAGCAGGCGTAGGTAGAGAAACGGCTCATGAAGCAATTAAAGAAAACGCCGTCGCTGTCGCCTTGAATATGCGCGAAAAAGGAGCTAGCGACAATGACTTGCTTGACAGACTAGCTGCAGACTCTCGACTGCCAATTGATAAAGACACGCTTGGTAACGCTATGAGTAAGCCGCTCGAGTTGACAGGTCTGGCTGGCCCGCAAGTCGCGAAATTCGTAGACGAAGTAGAAGGGATCGTGAGACACCATACCGACGCGATTGATTACAAACCGGCAACGGTTTTGTAGGTTAATCTTGATAAGCTTTTTAGGGTGTTTTTCTCGGTTTTGTGGACTTGATAAGAAGTGATAAATTCTTCTGTGTTGTAATGAGATTTTAGCGCTTGAGGCGGCGGGTGGGGGCGTTGATCCAGCGGATAACCAGTAAAAAAGTGCCCGCGAGCACGATGACGACGGTAGCTTTGCCGGCAGTGGTGCGGATAAAACGTCCTCCTAGTGTCGGCCCATTGCCAGGTAGCGTGGCGGCGGTGCTAGCGTCGGCTGCTGGGGCGGCGGCCGCGGTGTTGCCAGAGGGATCAGGACTGATCTGTTGGCCGACGACTACCAGCCGCCGCAGACTGGTGCCTGGCGGGTCGCAGGTGATGAGCGTGGCGGTCGCCGTCTGGCCGGCTACGGGGTTGAGTACGCTGACATTACTGGGGTCGAAGATGGCGCGGCTGATGACTTTGTAGACGTAAACTTTGCTGGTGTAGGTCAGATAAAAGGTGTCGCCGGGCACCAGATTGTGCAGCAGCACGAAGGCGAATTTGTACTTGCCCTTGTTGAAGATGTTGTTGCTACTGTGGCCAAAAATGGCGGTATTGCCGTCCTGCCCTGGTAGGCTGGTGATCGGATAGTGCACCACGCCGTTTTCGAGGGCGTTTTCAATGACGTTTTCGACGGTCGAAGTCTGGCTGTAATCGACGGGGATTTCGACATTGATTTTGGGGATGATGACCTCTGGCGTGGCCGTTGGTGCCACGCTGTTACTGCTGACGATCAGCGGCGTGGCCGCGGCAGTCCGGCTCGGTTGGATAAAAGGCGCCAGGAAGACTTCATTGAAAAAACCAAACAAAAAGATCAACAGCACCACGAAGCCCAGGCCCAAACCGAACAACAGCGATTGGAGGTGATGCTTGGCCCGTAGCTTGCCGCCGGCACTGACTTTATGGCGGATGGCGGCTTGGATGTCATCGGCGCTGCGAGCGTCACGCAACTTCTGAGCAGTCGTGGTTTTAGCCTGAGCGGTACGAGTGGCGTCGATGGCCTGGTGCTTGTGCCGCGCGAGCGTCTGGGCCGCCACGTCGTTGTCCATTATCCGCGGCTGGCCGGTCAAGGCCGATTGGCTGGCATAAAATTCCTGCCAGACCTCGTGCTGCTCTTTTGGCGGAAGCTTCTGGTAGTAATCGTGCCATTCGGTTTGGATAGCTGCTAGATCTTTCCCCGAGGTACTGAGTCCATGCATGAACTGCTGATGTTTGGAGC
>JBAQZF010000024.1:0-30188 GCA_049790715.1 Saccharimonadales bacterium (SeqCode)
ACGCGTACAGATCATGCGCAGTCGCCTGTCGGTCATCAGCAAAACAGCGAACAAATTGCTCGATCTCCGGCACGATGTCGTTGAATAGTTCGATCAGAATTTCACTGCGGTTAGCTCCATCCTGATATTTACTGACAGCCGCCTGGATACGGCTGAGGATATGTTCAGCCAGCTGTTGGCGATCAATGTGGCGCGCATCAGGATATAAACGGCCAGTGTCCTTAATAAATTCATAGATGAAATCACCGTAGGGCGAACGTGCAGCTCGGGTATGAGCGGTGTGCTTATAATTGGCTACGCCGTCCTGGAATGTAATACCGCCTGGTTCGAAATGAAAGCCAGCTCGGAAGACGCTGATCAGTAGCGCCAGCCAAGCCTTGATGTCTTTATTGTTGAAGGTCATAACGATAGCGCCGCCCGGCTTGAGAACCCGCGTACATTCCGCAAAGACGGCGTACAGATTATCTTCGTATATTTGATAGCTTTTGGCACCCCGAAAGTTTTGCTTGCGCGTAACGACGGCCTCTCGTGGGTAAGACAACTTCGCCTGATCATACATGTCGCGGTTCCACATATGCCAAAAATGAGATAGTTCCAGATACTGGACATTGCTCCCATATGGCGGATCAGTGATAATGACGTCAATAGACCGATCAGGTAATCGGAGATCAGCTAGGGTACCGGTTTTTAGTAAGAGATTTTTGCCATTTTGCAGCTCCTTATAATCGGTGGCAAAGTCAACTTGTACGCCAGTATCATTATTGTACGTAATACTCTTTTTGATACTAGCAAACGACCGCTCAAGCGCTCGAGCAACATTAACCTCACAAAATTGTGGCGGCAGCCAGTAGGCATGTTTGGCCCAGGAGCTCGGCGCACCGCCCTGCCAGCTCGCACTAGTAAAGGTCATAATATTGGTGTCCCGTAGTGAGTCGCTAAATACGAATCTTAGCAAAGCATACATATCAGTATCTGCTTCGTATTCTTTTATCTTTGCAAGCACTAGATAATTTACCAGTAAATTTTTCTCGGTAAATAAATCTTGGAAGTGATCAAAGCCCTTCTCGTGTAGCAAATCTTCGCGCTGTCGATCCCACTCCAAAGGAATGAGTTCGTCCGGCAATGCGGCTCCGGTCGTTTTGACTAGTTTTCGCAACCGCGCTAGGTGTCGTTTATTACGATCCAGCAACTTCTGATCAACTGCTATAGTGTACGGCTGCTTACACGTGCCGCACGTGCCGCGCAAACTTAAATACACTGGCTCACTACGCTTCACGCGAGCTACGGTTACGCCTTTTTTGGCATTCCAGCACTGACTGTTAGGACAGCGATAGACACCGTTTCTAATTTTATGCTCGTCGACTAGAGTTATCGGTGAATCGCACGCATCGCAGACTACCGTATGAGCCAGTTCGTACCAGCGTGCTTGATCATTGCTTTCACATGACGGACAAGTCGCCGTAAACGATTCTTTCGTTATCGAGCGCGCATATGTTAATAACTCCTTAAAAGCGACTTCCAACGATTGCATGTCGCCGCGGTGAAACATATTGCTAACCACGAAGGTTGCTAGCGGATTCACATCGCAAGCCACTATTTGTACTTTATTTTTAATCGCTTCATACGGCGTCACGCCGCCGCCGCAAAATGGGTCAAGAATTATATCTCCTGGTGCCGCATAGTGTTGTATTAGCTCGTCAAACAGATTCCAGGGACGTCGCGCAAAATAGCGATGGATCTTATACGGCGGCGTATGCGACCGCGCTGTCACCGGCCGAAATGATCGTAAGCGCGTCATGACTCCTAATACCCTTCCATACCTCTCAGTATAGCAAGCGTAACCCCTTTAGCCGTAATATCGCTTAAGCCAAGTTGCTTTGAGATCAAAGAAGGTGCCGGCGGTGATGCTGGCGCGGATGTCGTCAACTAGCTTGATAATGAAGTGCTCGTTGTGCAGTGACAACAGTGTAGCGCCGAGAATTTCTTTGGCTTTGTTGAGGTGCTGTAGATAAGCTTTGGTGTAATGCTGGCAGGTGTAACATGCACAGTTTTCTAGCAGCGGCGTAAAATCCTCTTTGTATTTGGCACCGCGAATATTCCGGCGGCCTTCATACGTGTAAAACGAGCCATTCCGCCCAACTCGCGTCGGCGACACACAGTCAAACGTATCAACGCCGTTTTCGATAGCTAGAAAAATATCGTCGGGTTCGCTGATACCGAGCAAGTGCTTTGGTTTGGCGGTAGGCAGCTCTTCATTTACCCAGCGCACGATATCGCCGAGTTTGGCTTTTTCAATTGCGCCGCCGATACCAAAACCGTCGAATGGTAACGTGCCAAGGTGCTGACTTGTCTGTCGCCGGAGGTCTTCATATTGCGCACCTTGAATAACACCAAATAATGCTTGATAGGGTCGTCCAGAATGTTTTTCACGTAACTGCTCTAGCTCGGCCAAGCAGCGATCTGCCCAGGCATGTGTCCGCCCCAGAGACTGTACTTGATACTCATAGGGATCTAGCAGTGAGGTCAGCTCGTCAAAGGCAAAAATGATGTCAGCGCCAACGGCCTGCTGAATCTGCATTGACAGCTCGGGCGTGAAGCGATGCTTGCTGCCATCCAAATGCGAGTAAAAGGTTACACCCTCATTGTCAACAAACGCCCGTCGCTCATCTTTTGTCGGCATAGCAACATCATCAGTTTCGCCACCCACCATATCAATAACTTTTTTATAGCCGCTGCCAAGACTCAAAACTTGGAAGCCGCCTGAATCAGTAAATGTCGGCCCGGGCCAGTTCATGAACTTCCCTAGTCCGCCCGCCTTTTCAACCAACTGATGCCCTGGCTGCAGATACAGATGATAGGCATTAGCCAGCACCGCCTGCGCATGTACATCACGAACCATTTCAGGCGTCATCGCTTTGACAGTCGCCTTAGTGCCAACAACTATAAACGCTGGCGTCTGAATATCACCATGCGGCGTGCTGACCACGCCCGTCCGCGCCAGCGTGCCCTGTCCCAGCTCATCTTGAATAGTAAAATTAAACTTCTGCATCATTGCCATATTACATCACTATACTTTGCGTCTATGATCACCGCTAAAAGAGTATTGTTTTCTCGCGGTAAAGCAGCGGCAAACTGTTCTGGCGAATTCTAAATTTTGTGCCATGATTATGTCCGGTACGAGCATCAAAGTCCACTAATACCACGCCAGCTTCAAGACACTCTAAAAATCCTTCGAAATCTAAGCCCTTGAGCATCGTGGCACGTTCGTATTTGTAATACTCCTTTCCTTGCTCGCGCTTGATGGCAGCCTGAACAAAAAAGCAATTGGCTAGCTTAACGCCGACTTTATGCTCCAGATCTTCAAAACCCCAGTATGGTTGTGGTTGCAGTTCGCGTAAGCCAACTTTGCGTTCTACATCTTTTAACCAACCACTGTGCCGAGGACTAACCGCACTGGCATCAAAGGAAATCAAAACTTTTTTCTCCGCTCGATCAACCTGCACCATAAAACCCCTGTCGCTTCTAGCAAGTCCGTGGATAGTTTGACGAAAGCTCATTTCTATAGAAGCATATTTTTTACCAGCCTCCTTGTGTGGCCAGCCGTAAAGTGGCAGCAATATAGACGGGACGAACTTCAGGGCTTGCGGCGAAGGTTCGCTATGAAATAGTGTTGTCAATGAGCTGGTTTGCAATCTCTGTGTTTTTAGTTCCCATTCACTAGCATTAGGAATTGGTAAATTATTCTCCTCTATGCCAAGCAGATCTTCAAGTGTATTACCGATACTGCCATGATTACCCAACCTGCTACTCTCTATCCATCCTCGAGCAGCTATTTCTCTCAGACTTTTGATTAACTCATCTTTAGTAAAGGTATGCATACTTCTAGCTAACTAACTGCAACTGCTGTTTATACTGCTTAATTCTTTGATCAGCCATCTGGCAATACGCCTGTGAAATATCTATTCCTATAAACTGTCTCCCCAGATTCATAGCTGCAATCGCAGTTGACCCCGACCCCATGAAAGGATCAAGAACTATTTGAGCATCTGTCGAGCCAATACAACGTTCAGCAAACGCAACCGGATAAGGAGCAGGGTGCTTATTGTTAAACTCTTGTGGTATATCCCAAACGTCTCCGAGTGCATTTGCCTTGGATGCCAACTTAAACTTTGGTTTTGCTATAAGATAAACTACTTCATACGTAGGCAGGAAATAGCCTTGGTTAAAATTAATACCTCCTTTACGACGCCATATAATTATCTGTCTGACCGGAAAGCCTTCTAGAATATCATGACGATCTTGTAGCAAACCGTTTTGAACTCGCCATTTATGATTATAAAAAATAGCTCCGTCTTCCTTAATAACTCGCATCATTTCCGTCAGGCAGGCACGCTGCCAGGCCACATATTCATCATGTGGCATATTATCGCCATGGTCGCTATACCCATCCATTAAAGCAGCATTCGACCATTTGCCGCCACGCCCATCCTTCATACCGTTACCTGTTGAGTTCTTCAAATTATAGGGTGGACTAGTTACTATTAGATCGATACTTTGTGCTGGCATCGCTTGCATGATCTTAATACAATCACCAGTACTATTTGTATCCAAGAACTGCTCTAGACCCTCTTCCAAAACCGTACTCATATGTTTCAGCCTACCATTTTTTAAAGTGTTTTGGAATCAAGATAGCCATTTTCAGAATTACTAGACGCTCTTGTTAGCGCTGATAAAACACCTGAAGGTTAGCAATATCGCGGATATCCAGAATCGGATTCTCACCAAAGCCAATAGCCGGCTTATAGATAATGTCAGTTTTTTGTTGTTGGCGACGAATGATATCAGTCACGTAAAAAATGATCTGTTGCTGGACAGCCTCGTAGACCACGATCCACTGTGCCCACAGCCTGTCAAAGTCATCACGTAATGTTTCACGCACATCCTTCCAAGTATCCTGACGGATATCAACAGTGCCGTACTTTAGATTTTGCAGTGTAAAGCTATGTGCGACCGCATTTCTGAAGTTCATAAAATCTGTAGTCTGACGATACAGTTTCGGATCGATAATTGATGTCTTTTTTAAGTAATCCAAGCGTTGGCCAAAGTTTTTACTGACAAAATTTTTCAGGGCTTCGGCGTCTTTGCGATTTCGAGTAGTTGTAGCATCATATAGTCTGATCTTCACATATACCAGCTGCTCGACCATCAGCTCAAATATAGTGCCAGCTGTCAGGATACCACCACGCAGTTCTATCTCGCTGGAAGTAGATGAAATCGACATCGGCACCTTGAGCGAAGGCAGACCACCAGAGCCACGCATCCGACCATTTTCATACCAAATGTAATGTAAAACGGCAGATCCCGAAGGATTAATGACCAGAAATTTTAAATCGGCTGGAAGGTGCTTGACCTGCGACCATAGCAAGTTCTCAAATTTCTGAAAATTAAATGTCGGCTTACCCATAGAATCACATTGTAGCACTCAGTCAAAACCCTCTAAGATGGTCCCAAGTACACCTTTAGCCGCGAGGCGGGAAAGGATCGCTGCCGTATGAGTTGCGCTCACGAATACGTCCATTGCGTCCATGGATAAAAACTTCTGTTTTGTTATTTTTGGCGATCTGCGTGGCTGCCCGCAAGGCCTGCTCTTGCGTCCTAAATACAGCACTCGGACGAACTGCCCCAGCCCGTTTAACGGCCCAGCCTTTCGAAGACAGGGTAACGTGCTGGGCTTGCAATCCCTTTTTGACAGCACGAACATATGCTCCGATCTGCGGATTGCTGGAACTGGGTCGTGGAAGAGCTTTTTTAGTCATTACCTATCGTCCGTTATGATTTTCATTATCTCTGTTTCAGTATACTGATTGTCTGTTAGTTCTTCAATCAAGTTTTGCTTAGAACTAAGAATATATTCATAAAAAACGAGGCCGTCTTTTTCATAAGCATTCTCGTATAGTTTTATGTCTAGCCCAAGGTCAGATTTGGCAATATCTAGTAAAGTTTTTCGAGACGTAGCATGCGTTTTGTAAAAATACTTGTCGGGATACTTTCTGTCTCTTTGTAAAAAAGCTGCAAAGGCGATTTTGAGTTCTCTGGGCCAAATAGCCACGACCGAAACCCGCTTACCGTACTTTCTAGCTAGTTTAGCTTTGATTTTAGCGCCCTCAAAAGTCGGTAAGGTACCGTCTAGAATAATAACCGGTTTATCGGCTAAGTAGGCTGAGATAAATTCAGTTTTACCCGAAGCTCCTCCGCCTGACATCAAGATGACCTCTTTGTAATCAGACGTTTTGAGCATATCTGCATACAATGTATCGGCTAATTTTGTTGACTGGCGATGAACGACATCTGATTTAGCGGGATCATAGCCTGGAATAGACTTTTTTAGATCATCAGCCGAGATAATGATAGCTTTCATAGTCCGTCTAGTATAACGGATTACTTCTGGCGTTTGCGTTTGTTGGGATCGAGCTCTTTTTTGCGGAGACGGAGGTTTTGCGGCGTGACTTCTAGGAGTTCGTCGTTTTCTAGGAAGTCGAGACATTGTTCGAGACTAAAAATAGTTGGCGGTGTTAGCTGAACGACACCATCGCTTGACGAAGAACGCATGTTCGTCAGCTGTTTGGCTTTGCAGATATTGATTTCCATATCTTCTTGGCGGGTGTTGAGGCCGATGACCTGGCCAGCGTAGACTTTTTCGGCGGGACCGATGAAAGTCGTGCCGCGGGCCTCGGCATTTTGCAACGAATACGGCGTCGAGACACCTGTTTCAAAACTGATCAGGACGCCACTGCGCAGCTGTTGCAGGGCTTGGCCTTTAGGCTGAAAGCCGGTCACTAGGCTGTTCATGACAATCGTACCTTTGGTATTGGTTAGCAAAATGTTGCGCATACCAAGTAGTGCCCGGGTTGGCATTTCATAAATAAGTTTGGTGACACCTTTAGGGCTGGCGAACTGCTCTTTGAGCGTCGCGCGGCGCTGGCCCAGCTCCATTTGTACGGTGCCGACATGTTCAGCGGGAACTTCGATGATCACTTCTTCGACTGGTTCCATAATCTGGCCGTTTTCCTGATGTGTCACAACTTGTGGGCGGCCAACTTCAAATTCATAGCCTTCGCGGCGCATAGTCTCGATCAACACGCCAAGATGCAGTTCACCGCGGCCAGCAACCGTAAAGCCAATGCCATCGTCCTCGACTTTGAGTCCAACGTTGGTTTCGAGTTCTTTATTCAAACGTTCGGCAATTTGACGAGAGGTACTAAATTCGCCTTCTTGCCCCTTAAATGGTGAGGTGTTTGGTCCGAGGTAAATGCGGAGCGTCGGTGCTTCGACTTCTATAACCGGTAAAGCTTCGGGTTGTTCAGCGTCGGCAATCGTTTCGCCGATACGCGCGTCAGCAATGCCTGTCAGCTGCACGATGTCGCCGGCCACGCCTTCAGATACTTCGAATTTGGAGACGCCATGACTCATAAAAACGGCGTCGACTTTGGCCTTCGTCTGCGTGGCATCTTTCTTACATAAGGTAACTTGATCGCCAGCTTTAACGCGGCCTCGTGTGATGCGACCGATGGCATATTTGCCCTTAAATGTATCACTTGCCAAGGCAGTCACTAACATCTGGAATGGCTTATCAAGTTCCACGCTAGGCGCAGGCACATGCTCGATAATCGCTCGGAAGATAGCCTCTAGATCGCCAGCGGCCTCAGAATCAGTTGGTGGTGTGGTCCAAGCTTTGCCAGCGCGCCCGATGGCGTAATATACCGGATAATGTAACTGGTCTTCATGGACGGCTAGCTCCAAAAACAGATCGGCTAGCTCGTCTTCGACCTCTTTGATACGTGAACCGGTTTTATCAATTTTATTAATAATGACGATTGGTTTTAATTCGGCAGCCAACGCCTTCCCCAGCACAAATTTAGTCTGCGGCATCGGCCCTTCCTGAGCATCAACGATCAAAATGCAACCATCGGCCATATTAAGTGTCCGCTCGACTTCGCCAGAAAAATCAGCATGGCCCGGCGTATCGATAATATTGATACGATAGTCATCATGCTGCACAGCCGTCACCTTGGCAGTAATGGTAATGCCCCGCTCTTTCTCCTGATCACCACTGTCCATAATCAGATCCTGACTCATTTCCGCCTGATTATCGCGAAAGGTCTGCGACTGCTTCAGCAAGCCGTCAACGAGCGTCGTCTTGCCATGGTCAACATGCGCGATAATCGCGATATTACGAATCTTAGTCGGATCTTGAATCTTCATGACATAAAAAAGGCGCCCGTAGTCAGCGCCAAGCTTTCTTATCTGTAATTATAGCATGATCAGTGATTCTTAGCCAACGCTAATATCGTTGATTACTAGTTTGTTAAAAATACCTTAAATATCCCGCTTTTGATGGCCGTAATTATTGTGTGCTAGCAAAGTTGCTCCTATAATGAAGCTCCTATGAGTGACTACGACGCAATCCTGCTGGAGGATATAAACCACAAGTTGGACGCTATTTTAGAGGGCCAGCAAGCTATGGGTGGCGTGCCCCGGCAAATCGAAGACATCGATACGAGGCTCGGAAACGTCGAATCAGACGTAAAGGCCATCAAAGCCGTAGTGACGCATCACGATAGGCACATAAACAAACTCGAAAAAGCAGTCGCTTGATTTAGCGATTAACGAATGTCAGGGCGTGGCCCACACGACCGGCGCGACCGGCGCGGCCGATACGGTGTACGTAATCCTGATATGACTGTGGCTGGGAATAGTTGATGACGTGCGTAATGTCGGCAACGTCGATACCGCGAGCAGCTACGTCAGTAGCCACCAGGATCTTGGTCCGACTCTTCTTGAAACTTTCCAGTGCCCGTTGGCGCTGACCTTGTGATTTACCACCATGAATGGCATCAGCCGCAAAACCACGCGCTACGAGATCATTGCTAAGCCGCTCCACGCTGCGCTGCGTTTCGTCAAAGACGATGACTTTCGCTACTTCTTCTTTGAGCAAAATATCGTGCAGTTTATCCATCTTGTCATGCGTGCCGCTATAGCGCACGACGTCTTGGTTGACATGGTCGCTGCTCTCGCCGCTTTTGACTGATACCGTCTCAGGTGAAGCCGCGAAGCTGGCGATCAAGCCCTGCACCCGCGAATCCATAGTCGCCGAGAAAAAGAATGACTGACGTACTGGTGCCAATTGTTTAAGAATCGTGCTGACATCTGGCAAAAAGCCCATGTCGAGCATGCGATCAACTTCATCAAGTACCACGAGATTAAACTGTGAGAGCTGCAAGGTGCCACGTTCGATGTGGTCTTTAATACGTCCTGGGGTACCAATAACGATACGTGGCCGAGCCCGCAAGTCACGTAATTGCGCGCCCATGCTGCTACCACCGATAAGTAAGGCACCGGTGAAATTACCACCTTTAGCAATACTCCGGCACTCCTGTTCGATCTGTTGTGCTAATTCACGTGTCGGTGCCACGATCAAGGCTTTAGACTGTTGACGAGTCATCAATGCCTGCAACAGCGGTACGGCGAAAGCCGCTGTCTTACCAGTACCCGTATTAGCGATGCCGATAATGTCTTTGCCAGCTAACGCCAATGGAATAGTCTGATCCTGAATAGGTGATGGTGTTACGAAGCCTTTGGCAGCTAAATTAGCTTTCAAAAGCGGTTCGATATCAAAATCTTCGAATCGATGCTTTGGCGTGTAGTCGCTAGCCTGCGTTGGCTTAGCTACTTGCACGAAGCGGCTGGGATCGATGTATTCGCCGCGCCGTCCACCGCTACGAGCTGGTCGGCGATTAGTGCGTTTTGCTGAATTGTAAACTGAATATTTATATGAAGCCATTAAAAAATGAACCCTGTTCTGTACGTAAGTACGTTAGATTGATTACTGATTGCCGGTAATGAAATCGAGTAATCTATCTTTCGTACGAAACGACCCGGATTCATTTAAAACTAACAATTACCATTTACATTAGCACGATAACCGCTCAATGTCAACGGTTTTCTCAACTAATACTCGTTGCATAGGTATTAGGCTTATAATAGAAGTATGGATACAAGACCCCTCGCGGAGCGGCAACGGCCCCAGCAGCTTGACGACATTGTCGGACAGGCACATTTAGTAGGTAGTGGCAAGATCATTCATGAAATCATCGCGCGTAAGCAGCCGACCAGTTTGATTTTGTGGGGGCCACCAGGTAGTGGCAAAACGACGCTGGCGCGGATCGTGGCCCGCGAGACTGGCGCGGAATTTATGGAACTCAGCGCGGTGACCTCCGGCAAGGCCGATGTCATCAAAGTTATCGAGCGCGCAGCCCAAAATCAGCGTCTTGGTATGCAAACTATTCTGTTCGTCGACGAAATTCACCGTTTCAACAAAGCTCAGCAAGATGCCTTTTTGCCGCATGTTGAAGATGGCACGATTATATTAATCGGTGCCACGACCGAGAATCCGAGTTTTGAAGTAATTAACCCGCTTTTGAGTCGTTCGCGGGTCTTGGTGCTGGAGCCGCTTGACAAGAATGCTATAACAGATATCGTCAAGCGGGCCGCTAAGGCTGAAAAACTGACTGCTAAACGATTACCGGCAAAGAGCATCGACTTGCTGGCTGAACTATCAGGCGGCGACGCGCGAGTGGCACTGGGCAACCTGGAATTGGCTCTACAATTAGCTGGCGATAAACCAATCACGCCGCAGATCGTGGAGACCGCCGCTCAGACTCGCCTGCCTGGCTACGACAAAAAGGGCGAATACCACTACAACGTCATCAGTGCCTTTATCAAATCAATGCGCGGATCAGATGCTACTGCCACGCTCTACTACCTAGCCCGCATGTTACAAGCTGGCGAAGATCCAAAATTCGTAGCCCGCCGAATGGTGATTTTTGCTTCTGAAGACATCGGCATAGCCGCGCCGGCAGCCTTAAATTTGGCTGTTTCGACATTTTTAGCAGTCGAGCGCATCGGCCTGCCAGAAGCTCAATATAATCTGTTTCATTGCGCGACAGTGCTCGCTAAAGCGCCAAAGTCCCGAGAAGTTGCTAATGCCATGAGCCAAGCCTTGAACGCCGCCCGCGAACATCCCGACTTACCAGTCCCACTGCATTTGCGCAACGCTCCGACCAAGCTCATGAAAGACCTTGGGTATGGTAAAGGTACCAAGTGGGAAGCTGGTTTTAAGCATCCCAAAGGTTTCATGCCAGATGAACTCACTAGCCTTAACCTCTTTGAAGAAGCCTGACGAGCACTGCAAGTCGGATGCTTTTAACACCTACGCCCTTTGATGATTTGACACGATATGATATAATATGTACATGAGTTGTTCTTCATTCTCTGACGGTGAACATTTTCATTGCCCATACGACGAAGCTGACCCTCGACGTCAACAGTATATCGATGGCATCACTCCTGAAACTCCGCCAGAGAGCCCAAATATCGAGCCACCCAAGTCGCCTTCTGTGGCTCGAAAAATCGGCAACTTGCTCATGGACACTTTAAACGCTTCTCCTATTGTTGCTGGTGCTCGAGTTTTCCAAAATCTACTTAAGTAATCCAATATTTGCAAGCCCACGTTAAACACTGAGTGCTAGTTCTTTTCTGCCACTAGCCAAACTAAAAACACGTAAAGCCTCATCGATCGCCTGGATAATATCTACCGGATTTTCAAAGCCGAGACTCAGTCGGAAAAAGTTGTCGCCGATACCTAGATTGTCGCGTTGGGTTGGCGTCAAACTGCGATGACTCATGCTAGCGGGATGGGCCAAAATAGTTTCGGGGCTGGCTAGACTTTCAGCGAAGACTACTAAGCCGCTGTCTTGTAAATTACCTACAAATTGGCGGATAAGCTTCAGATCACGCGACCGAAGATCAAATGATACTGTTCCTCCAAATCCGCGAGTCATCTGTTTCTTAATAAGCGCGTGTCCGGGATGATCTGTTAGACCAGGATAATAGACATGTTCTATGTGTGGCTGTTGCGAAAGATATTCTGCGACAGTTTGTGCTGTTTGACTGACCCGCGCCCAGCGCAGCTCTAGCGTCTTTAGCTCCTGAATAACTCTGTAGCACTCATCTGGCGACAATACCGCGCCAACCGACCACTGTAGCCAAACTAATCGTTCATACAGCGCCTGATTCTGAGTGACGATGGCACCGCCGATCACGTCATTATGACCTGCGAAATATTTACTGAGACTATAAATAACCGTTTCGATACCATACTTGAAAGGATCAGTGGTACAGGGTGGCGCGAAGGTCAGATCGGCTATGAAACGCAGCTTTAGCTTCTTGGCGATAGCACCTATTTTTGCTAGATCAATCACCCCAAGTTTGGGATTGGTGGGGCTCTCAACCCATATGGCCACTGTTCGATCGGTCGTAACTTTCTTGACTGCTTTGATATCTTCGACATCAACATACGAAGTCTTAATGCCAAAGTCCGCAAACAGCTGATCAAGCAAGCGAATGGTGCCACCGTAGAGTTCGCGGCAACAAACTATATGGTCGCCGGGCTTGAGTGTCAGTAAAAACATCGTAGTGGCGGCATCGCCGGAGCCAAAGACAGTCGCTTGTCCGCTACCCACAAGCTTTTCTAGCTTACGCTCCAAAATACTGCGGGTTGGGTTTTTACCACGTGAGTACTGCCAGGCCGACTCGACACCAAAGACTGGCTGTCGAAAGGTTTTTGTTCTAACTAGCACCGGTGCGATTGCCCCGGTAAGCGGATCAGGCGCCTCCCCTCCATGAACTAGTGTTGTTCCAAGCCCGTATGATGTATCTTTTGACATAAAAATATCCTTTCCGCCGACAATCGCGATAGGAAAGGATAGAGACGAATCAATATCTTCCTCGCACGCTAATGGCGAGCTAGATGGAGCACCTTGCTTACGCAGGCTGCTGGCGGGTCAACGAGCTAGATCTCTCACCGCACTCTTTATATTTAAATTGTTAACGATATCAATTGTAGCCCGCACTGGCCTTTTTACGCAAGTTTTAGTATAATCAACCCCTGTCATAGGGTGTAGCCAAGTGGTAAGGCAATGGGTTCTGGTCCCATGATCGGGGGTTCGAATCCCTCCACCCTAGCCAAAAGCTCATGGTATATTGAGAACATGCACTATCTCGGGTTGCGGCATAAGTACGAGCGTCGGCAGGCGGACGGCACGTCGCAAAAGTCATCGTACATCGTTTTTCTCGATAAGCTCACCTTTATCGTCGGGGTGATCGGCCCCTTTACTGTGTTGCCGCAAATTTACACGATCTTCACCACGCAGTCCGCTAAAGGCGTGTCGCTGGCGACCTGGGCGCTGATATTTATCGTGACCTTTCCCTGGATCTTATATGGAATGGCTCACAAGGAAAAAAGCATCATCGTGAGTTTTATTTTGTGGGAAGTGGTCAATCTGGCGGTGGTTGTTGGGGTGCTTTTATACCAGTAGATACTAGCTAGGGCTAGAAACAGTTGCCCTCGCAAAGCTACTTTTCAAAAGTTCTTCTTACTCTCGGCCGACCATGGCGAGTAGTTTCGTTTGAGGGCTGGCGTCGGCGGAGACTTCTAGCGCGGGCGGGAAGACGCCCATTTTTCTGTAGCCGTCAACTACGGGAGTAAATTCATCTAGTAGCGCCCGTACGAAATCATCCGCCATAATCGTATCGGCGCCAATCAGCTTGGCGATGTCATACGACCGGAAGGCGCGGAAGCAGGTGACGTGTTGCAGGTAGTCTTTTGCCGGAAAATCACCATATGAAAGGTGGGTCATCTGCTCTAAATCTGTAAACGTACGGACGGCGTCGACAGCGCGTTTATTATACTGGTGGTAATTAGCCCTGATATCGCCGCTTTTCAGCAGATGTTCGTACCTATCACCGACTTCTTCCTTAGTCTTGCCGGCCAGCACATCTGGCACCCAGGCATCGTCATAGGTGTGCCAGCGCACTGCTTCGCCTAGTGTTCCTGGTTTCCTAGACATCCCTGGCGGCATGGCGATGTCCCACTGCTCGTCAGTTATTTGGTCCACCGACTTTTGCAGGGCATGATTGGACATGATAAATAATTCCTGAATTGTCATAATATAAGTTCTCCTTAATTATATCTATGAGTATAAACTCCTAATGCCATTTTGTGGATTATTCTCTGTTTACTTAGATGTATATTTGCTGATAATGAACGACTTATGCGCTTATTATTATCATGGTATGATGTGGTTATGAGCCACGCGCTGATAGGTGAAATTGCCGGTGTTTTGGGTATCCTGCAAATCATCCCTTATGTCATAGATATCTTCCGCGGCCACACCAAACCGGAACGCGCCACCTACTTTATATGGTTTATCGTCGATACTGTTACCATTACCAGCTATATCGCGGTCGGCGCCCGCACGACTATTTGGGTTGGTTTGGTGTATGTGTTCAGCGGGCTTTTAATATTCGGACTGTCGATCAAATACGGCATGGGCGGCTACAGCACATTTGATATAATTTGCCTGGTTCTTGCACTTATCGGCTTGACTCTGTGGGTTACCAGCAAAAACGCTCTACTGGCTTTGTACTTTAGTGTATTCGTCGCTACAATCGGCTATCTGCCAACTATCAAGAAAGCTTACTTCTATCCGGAAACAGAGAATACCCTCTCCTGGACTATTACGGCCTGTACCGGCATACTGAACTTTTTCGCACTAACAAGCTTTACGCTTACTCTGGCATTTCCTTTGATTAGCAGCGCCATAACAAGCGGACTGGTTGCCTATCTACTGCTCTTCCCTATCGCGCATGCCAGAATGAAGGAACGTCGGTTCTTACGCAAAATACACCTGCTGTTATCTCATCCGATACTCCTAAAATAATCGGTATTTAGATGCTCGACCCAATATGGTTCCTACAAGATAGACAGTCAATGTGATTATGGTATGCTGAAAGAGAACAATAATTAGGAGGGTATATGCTCGCGAAAATCGTAGATGAAGTATCTGGAGCGGTCACAGCCGCCATACAAGGCGTCGATAATATTTTGGACGCGGTGACTGACACCGTCAAAAATCAAGTCGTTGGGGCTCTGAAAGATGTCGGCGACGTGGCTGGAGCTAGTGTCGAAACCGTCGCGTCCGTAGCTAGCGGCGCGATCAAAGGTGTCGGTCAGGTTGGCGGATCGGTTATCGATACGGCCTCTAGCACCATGAGCGGTGTTATCAAAGGAGTGAGTCAGGTTGGCGGAGACGTCGGAGGAGCTATACGCGGCGCGGCCCAGGGAATTGTCCAAGGCACTGCCGACACCGGTGGTGACATTGGCGGAGCAGCCGTCGGTGCCGTCCAGAGCGCTATTAAGTCTGCTGGTGACATGGGTGCTGATACTTCGGAAGCCGCCAAAGCTGCCGTCGGTGGCGCGCTAGACGCGGCGACCAGTGTCGGTGGAGACGCCACCAAAACCGTACGTGACGCGCTGCTCTCTACGGCCGCTCTGCCACGCGACGTCATCGAAGCGGCCCTCAAAGGCAGTGACGACAAGGATAAGTAGGAGACGACTATGCTACGAGATTCACACGCCTTTAGCGGATTTTCGGTCAATGATTTGGCTGCCGCAAAAAAGTTTTACGGCGAAACGTTGGGACTTGAGGTAAAAGAAGATGGCATGGGCCTGACGCTTAAAATCAGTGGCGGAAATGACATTTTCGTATACCCCAAAGACGACCATGCGCCCGCCACCTACACTGTCCTCAATTTTCCGGTTGATGATATCGACAAAGCAGTCCAAGAACTGACCGGCAAAGGCATCGAGTTTGAAAAGTACGATGATATGACCGACGACAAAGACATCGCCCGCGGCATCGCGGCCAAGCGCGGTCCAGACATAGCTTGGTTCAAAGATCCGGCTGGCAACATTTTGTCTGTCCTGCAAGAAGCATAAAAGGCTCAAAGCCTATCTGATTACTATAGCTTCTGGCAATGAAATAAAATCATATAAAAGATACACTGTAATCGCAGACTACGCTTCAAGCTCTTGAGGCTGTTTGGCTTCAATCACGCCGCCAAGCATAGGAGCCTCAAAGAGACTCGAGACAATGCGACCAGTACTGCGTTTAAAAAGTTCTTCTGTAGGTATGCGAAATTTATTATGCCCTACTGCCGCGTCAGCTAAATGCCCTGCGTCTGGAAAAACTCTTACCCACGTGCGTTGGTTTAGCTTTTTAGTTTCTTCAACCTTCCATTGAGGAGTCAATAGGCCCGATCGAACTACACTTAAGCCTTCTTTAAGCTGTACGGTTGCGGATAGCGCGGCCGTACCAATGGCTTCGTCGTAGTACAGTTTACCAAGCTCCAGTTCACCGTCTTGGCGTTCACCGCCTCGAAAACGGTCTGAAAGAGTAGGTTTAAGCTCCGGAACAAGACTAAACATAAGCTCGTTTAGTTCGTCAACGTTATACATAGGGTTTTTTGGGTGCGTATAAATATCAAGTGTGCGGCTCCAATAGCCATCTGGGTTTGGCCATTCCCCACTAGCAAGATAGTTTTTTTCGTACCCACCAACTATCACGACATCAGGATTAGCACGCAATGAATCCACTACAATTTGCATTTTTTCTGCTGATTCAGGATTTGCCATCATTTACCTCTAAAATTATAAATACATTATAACGTAAGATAAATATACTGTCAAATATTATATCCTATCTTGTGATCAGTTATGGCCTCTAGATCCTCGCTGTCTATGTTTTTTTGGTTGCGATGTTCATCATCCAATTGACACCGTATTTGTCGACTAAGCTGCCAAAAGTGTCGCCCCAAAACTCCTTTTTGAGCGGCATGTTGACTGTGCCGCCAGCGCTCAAAGCATCAAAGATCTCAGTCAATTTAGCTTCGTCAGAACCACCCAGGCAAAGTTCGATCTTGCCAGTACCCAACTTTTTCTTGATAGTATCGCTGGCGAACAGCTTGATATCGCCGCCCTCGAGATGAGCGTGCATTACCTTGTCTTTGTTGGCTGGGTCAGTGTCCGGTGACTCGCCATGCGTCTGCACGCTGAGTTTACCACCAAAAATATCCTCGTAAAACTCCATCGCCTGACGGCAATTTCCGTCGAAAAACAGATAGGCGTCCAGTGAAATATCACTCATGATTCCTCCTTATTAACACTACCTCAATTCTGTCACAGTATATGCTGAAATAAAAGCTGGCGACGGTATTAGAATAGTCAGGCGTTGTTCAAAAATAGTCTTTATTATGTAGTGCCGCAGTTTCGGTGACTGTCGAAATCACGCTTAAATACGTCTGTTACGTGCTATTTTTGGTATGGTTCACGCTTATGAATACTATGGTAAGATAGGCTCACTGGAGGAAGTTTGGGGAAATTTAGGAATTTTTTAATGTTTATCAATAATAATTACCCTTCGGAAATCACGACAACATGAAATTACTCCTTATTGAAGACGACCGCAACATCACTCTCGCGCTCAGGCAGGCCCTGGCCGCGGAGCACGTGGTGGATATAGCGGCGGACGGCGCCGACGGGCTATTCAAAGCTGCCACCAGAAACTACGGCCTGATCATATTAGATCTACAGCTGCCGGATATACCGGGCTTGAAAGTCTGCGAGCGGTTGCGAGCGCAGGACTTTAGCGGGCCGATCCTAGTACTGAGCGGAGAGGCCAAAGTCATTAGCAAAATTGGCCTGCTGGACGCCGGTGCCGACGATTACTTGACGAAGCCGTTCAGCCTAGGCGAGCTCAAAGCCCGATTGCGCGTCCTGAGCCGGCGAACGGGCACTAGCACGTCATCGAATAGTAACCGTCTGACAGTCGGTGATCTGACTCTGGATCGAGATAAGTATCAAGTGGAGCGCGGCGGGCAGACTATCAAATTGCGGCGCAAAGAGTTCGCGCTGCTGGAATGTCTGATGCAGCACGCTGGCACCGTCGTGACCCGCGACATACTCGGCAGCTACGCCTGGCGGGACAATGAAGACCCCTGGACCAACACCATCGACGTGCACATTAAGTATTTGCGAGATAAGATTGACCGGCCCTTTGGCAGCAACCTGATCCGGACAGTGCATGGACTCGGCTACACGCTGGATATCACGACCACTGACAGCCAAGCCATAGCAAAAACCACACACACCCAAAGCCAAGCGGAAACGCAGGCCCAGGCCGCTCTGTAGCCTCCTCTGTCTTGATTGTGAAAATCCTTACAGCGGGCCTCTGCGCGAGTGCTATAATTCAGCGGTATTTCTATAATCCTAACGCTTGCTTAAAGGAGATCGCTTGAGTTACAGCGACACTACTAGTTTTCCCCAGGACTACCGCACACGCAGCATGGTGGTCGGCGCGCCGCTCTTCGTTATATTAATTTTTGCGCTGAGTTTTCTGGCTTTTCAATCAGATACCGCGTCTCAACAAGTCGAGCTAGCCAAGACTCCTCAATCGCCAATCGCCTCCCATCTTACGGCATCGCCGGTCTTGGCTACCGATAGCACGTCACCGTCCTCGTCGCCTGCCACGGCACCGACTCCTGATCAGACGGACTCGTCTCAGACCCCCACTCAAGCGTCAAGCAGTGTCTCGGCAGCGCCCGCGCCACAAGCGACCAGTTTGGCGACTACTGGGCTGGACAGCGTTACTGTCCCGCGACAGATCCCCCTTCCGCCCCCGCTACAGGTCACGACGGGAGCACCGAAGCCGATCGATCTGTCTCAGCCGACACTTTCCAAGCTATTTCATGCACTCGCGCACTAATTTTAGTTTTACTACTGCGGCCTTTTGGAATGTGCCGTACGCCAGGCAGCGATCTGAGCGTGATTGCCGCTAAGTAATACGCCTGGCACTGGCATGTTTTGAAATGTTTCTGGCCGAGTGTACTGCGGAAATTCGATAGTCTGATCGTCCTGCTGGAAAGATTCAATGTCAGCCGAAGTTTCGCCGCCCAGGACACCAGGCAGCAAACGTACTACTGAGTCGACGATGATCATAGCCGGCAGCTCTCCGCCGGTCAGCACGTAATTACCGATGCAGAAGCTTTCGTCAACCCAGTTGGTAATTCGCTCGTCGTAACCTTCGTAACGGGGACAGAGGATGATCAGCCCTGTGCCGTCTTTGGCCAGCCGCCTGGCGTCAGATTGCTTGTATAGTTTGCCGCGCGGGGTTGGCAGCAGTACGCGGGCAGTCGGGTCGGCTGATTTGGCTTGCTCTATGGCCGCGACCAGAGGTTCGGGCTTGAGCAACATGCCATCACCACCACCGTAAGGCGTATCGTCAACTTGCTTGCGTGGCCCGAGACCGAACTGCCGTAGATCGATGGTTTCGTAGGTCACGATACCTTTGTCTTGTGCTTTCCAGAGCATACTAGCGCCGAAAACGCCGGCAAACATCTCTGGAAATAGCGTGATAATCTGTATCTTCATCTTGTTATATTCTAGCAAAACCAAAACAACCCCTGTTTTATGGGGTTGTTTTGTCACATAAAGCTCCCATCATTTGATGTCTCGCATGAGCTTTTGATTTTTGTTACAAAGTTCGTCGTAATGACCAACAATTAGTATAGCTGATACAGCCATGAGCTTCAAGTTGTACTAGATGATTTGAAACCGTTCAGTGCTTCAGCGCTGCTAGACATCGAGATCGTCGAGATCAGCCAGCTCTTTGCGAGCCTGAGCTACGCGGTCACTGGTGTGATCTTCAGGCTCTTGATCTTCTTTGGCAGCCACTACTTCGTCAACAGTAGTGTCGTCTGCGTCTGTCGTGGTACCTGGCTCGTCAGCTGGATCAGTAGATAAGCCGTCGGTGTGCTCATCTTCATCTTTAGCAGGCTGCGGCGTGGCAGCAGGAGCATCAGAGCTATTATCGCTGCTTGAGCCATGGCCACCGACACCATTGTCAATAATCTTGAGGTTGTAGCGAGCGTCGTTCTTGGTGCCAAGTGCCCGCAGCAGCGTACGAAGTGACTGAGCAGTCGCGCCGCGCTTGCCAATGACCCGACCGAGATCTTCGGGGTCGACAGTCAGCTCTAGCAAAACGCCTTTCTCATCGATACGGCGCTCAACTTTAACTTCGTCGGGCTTACCGACTAAAGATTTAACGACGTATTCTATAAACTGTTGGTCAATTTCGCTCATGTGACAGATTCCTCGGTTATGTTTAGGCTTAGTATAGCAAATTTCGGTGTCGGGCGTGTGAGATTTTTCGCCCTGGACTTAATGATTATTTAGCTTTTGCGTCAGGCGCGGCTTCGTCTGGCTTGTCCGCGGTTTCTTTATTTTCGGCCGGAGCCGCGTCATCGAGCTTAACCGACTCTTGCTCTTCGGCGGTAGCTTCAGCTGCCGGCTGGTCTGTTGGGGCTTTTGTCTCAGCAGATTGTTCGTCGTCAACTTTTGGGGCTGCTTCGCTTGCCGCCTCTTCGTTTGCGGCTGATGGCGTCACCGTTTCAGGAGATTCTTCAGATGCCGCCGCGGGCTCGCTTGCTGTTTCTGGCGCTTCAGCAGGTGCTTCGTCGGCTACGATTTCTTCGGCAGGGCGGGTGCTGCGTCGCTTGTCAGCATTGCGAACGGTTCGTTCTTTATTGGCCTGCGTCTTTACCCAATCGGGTAATTTCACGTCTTCAGCCTGCAGCAAACGAGCGACTCGATCAGATGGCTGCGCGCCATGCTCCAGATAAAATGCCGCCTTTTCCTTATTAAGGATAATAACCTTGGCGTGCGGGTCATAGCTTCCTAGCTGAGCGACGACTTTACCACTGGTAGGTGTGCGCCGCGAATCTTGGACAATGACACGAAACATGGCGTGCCCCTTGCGGCCGGTACGTTGCATACGAATAGCTAGCATATCTGGGTAAAACTCTCTTCTTTCCTACATCTTAACATTACTAAAGATAATCTTATTCATTCTACAGATAACCGTCTCTGTTGTCAAACGTATTCTTATATTGACAATATTAACTAAATAAGTTATAATTCAAACTGTAGAGAACAATACTGTTTTCTCGCGACGAAAGGTTAACAAGATGTCTGACTACGTGTTGGTTGGATTGTGTGGTATTGCGCTCTCTCTGCCGATTGGCATCGCTGCAATGGCATTGCTGGTCAGCCAGCACATCAAGGGGAGGTCTCCGCTTTGGACAAAGATTGTCTTTCCTTTGCTGTACGTACTTTCAATCGGACCACATGTCGGCTTTGGCGCATATGGCAGCGATCGATTTGATGCTGTTACCGACCAATATTTTGGAATCATCTATTTCCTCGCTGCCTTCGCTGCCTTCTGCATCTCCATGTGGCTCTTCATCGAGGCCTACGAGCAGTAGATTCGGCTTTGTCTTTCGTCACCACAGACCGATCCTGGCATGGGAGCTGGAGCGTTAAATCGCTCGTTCTCATGGTCTGTGCCAGAAAATCCCTATATTCGTTCCGCCCTTCAAGGCAAACAATATATATTTTCTGGTCCAGGTCGCTTTCTCTCCGGTATAACCGCTGATGAGACCCGGGAAGCTTGGGTCGAAAGAGAAGCGAAAACTAGCTAGCTTTATATGTTTCGAGAGCGGCTTCGGCAGCTTTTTGCTGGGCAGCTTGTTTGCTGGGGCCGCTACCCTTTCCTTTGAGTTTGCTATTTACGTAGACACCGACAGTAAACATCTTATCGTGGTCAGGACCATCTTCATTCATGACCTTGTACACAGGGGTAGCGGTGTCCTGGCTTTGGGCCAGTTCCTGCAGGTGAGATTTAGGATCCATCCAAGAACCGCTAGCCAAGATACCGTCAAAGGTACTGAGAATACTTTCGGTGATGAACTGTTTGGCAGCTTCGTAACCCTGATCGAGATACAGCGCGCCGACAACAGCTTCAAAACTATTAGCCAAGATTTGTGCGCGAGCTCGTTCAGTGCCGCGTTTTTCACCGCGGCTCAGCCGTAGCAGCGGCTCGAAGCCGTACTTAGCAGCCGCAGCACTGATGCTCTCGGTACGTACCAGACTACTACGCCAGTTAGTCAGGATGCCTTCTGGCTCGCTATAGGTGGCGTACAGATACTCGGTGACAACTAATTCCAGGACAGCGTCGCCCAAGAACTCCAAGCGCTCGTTATGCGCTTTGACTGTTTTTTTGTGCTCGTTAAGGTAAGAACGATGCGTAAAAGCAGTCACTAACAGTTCAGGATCGTTGAAAACAACGTGTAAAGTGTCTTTGGCGAATGCTTGATAGCTACTGGTGTCCATACGCTATAGTTTACCCTCTCGGATTTTTTTCATGGCGATCAGCATCAGCTTGCCGATGTCTTCATAGGCGATTTTATCGATCGCCTCAGTTGCCGGCAACCATTTGATGTCGTTGAGCCAGTCTTCGGGATGCAATCGCTCGGTGTTGCCCAAGCCCTCGGCGAGGTAGATGTGCATGGTCATCAGTACCAGCGTATGGCTGCGGCGGTAGCGGAAATTGACCTTGCCAAGCCAGCTATATAATTTCATTTCCTGCAAACCAGTTTCTTCGCGAATTTCACGCTCGGCAGTTTGCTTGGGCTCTTCGCCTGGTTCGACATGGCCTTTGGGGATGGTCCAGCGATTTTTAGCATCCTGGATCAGCAGAATCTCTACCCCACCGTTTTTGTCGCGCCGAAAGACGATACCACCAGAAGTGGTTTCGCGCACCACTTCGTCAATCTCCGGTCGTCGTTTGGTGACCAGTTTGCGGAAGCCTTTGATGGGTTTAGGACGTTGCACTATTACTTACCTTTTTTCGTAGATTTAGTTGTTTTGGCAGCGGGTTTTTTGGTATCCGCATCGCTCTCTTTACCGCCGTCGCGTTCACGTAGCAGAGTACCAAGCACGCCGTTAATAAACTTGGAAGAATTGTCACCGCCAAAAGCTTTGGCCAGTTCAACCGCCTCATTAATGACAACTTTGGGCGGCACGCCGGTTTCGTTCTCCAGCTCATAAAGACCGATACGTAGTACCAAGCGGTCCATGCGGGCAATCTGATCAATCGGCCAGTCTGGTGCTACTGGTTGCAACTTGGCATCCAAGTCAGCTGCCTGGCTGGTTACACCAGCTACCAGCTGTTTAATAAACGCCACATCATCGATCATGTCGCGGTAGCGATGAATGTTGCGCTCCAGCACCTCATTAATATCGAGGTGCTGATCGTCTGCATCAGTGCGCACTTCCACCTCGTACAGTGTCTGCAGGGCGATGATGCGACCGAGGTGACGATTGGATGCCATATTGTTACATTCCTCTCTAACTTGTCAAAGAACAGTTTAGGCTGTTTTAGCTGATTCGCGCTTGGTAGTGCGGACTTTGACCGGTGACTTGGCATTGACCTTGCGGGCCAACTTCAACACCAAATGACTGCGGCGGGTGCCGGTCTTGCGGGGACTCGTTCGTTTCTTGGGCTTACCCATGCGGGAGCTTCCCTTTCGATTACATTAACAAAACTTAGCTCTATTCTAGCCGATTCCAGTCCTTTTCTCAAGGCTAACTACCTATGATTCGTATTTAATTTATAAATATTGTATTATTTTACCTAATGAGTGAGTTTAGTAAATTTACGCGCATATCGGCTAGTACTATGGCGATCGGATTGGCATCAATAGCCATCGGCCACCATGATGTGCATAATTACGAGAGTGAGCAGCTGGCATTCGCGCAGCTCTCTGCCCGTCAACAATATGTCACCACTCCTCCTTTTGAGAACTTCCCTAGCGGAGAAGATGAAACATTAGCTGGTTTGATATTAGCTTGCGTAGGTAGCGTGGGTCTAGCAGGCAGACTGATTGTTAAAACGTTAAAGGAATAATCGTAACTCAATCTATGGGGTTTGCCTCATTTACTAAATCACGAAGTTGACGAGTTTGCTGGGGACATAAATAGTTTTGCGAATGGTTTGATCGGCTAGGTAGCTGGCGACTTTTGCGTCTGCTTTGGCGGCTTCGACTACTGCTTTTTCTTCGGCATCGTTAGCAACCTGAACTTGACCACGAAGCTTACCATTAACTTGGATAATGACGGTTACCGTATCTTGGAGTAGGTACTTTTCGTCCCACTTCGGCCAGGTATCGACATGCACGCTCGAACTATGGCCAAGCTGCTGCCACAGTTCGTCGGCTATATGCGGCGCGAACGGCGCTGCACAGGCGACGATTGTTTCCAAAGCTTGCTGCCAGTCATCGTTTTTGCTCAAGTTTTTGACTTTAAGTTTGTACAGTTGATTGAGGCATTCCATGATTGCCGCTATGGCCGTATTGTAGCGATTATCCTCAATATCTTCGGTGACTTTTTTGATCATTTTGTGTATTGCCTTATGCAGGTCGTTTGCTTGCGTGTCGTCTACTGCACCCTCAGCAGATTCTGTATACTCCTGCACGATATTCCACAAACGATTGAGGAAGCGGTGCGTACCAGGAACACCTTGCGGATCCCAGCGGGCCCACATATCAAGCGGAGCTACGAACATCAGATACGTACGCAACGCGTCGGCTCCATAGCCGGTTGCTATAACATCGAGTGGATCGACGCCATTACCCTTACTCTTACTAAACATGGTACCGTCTTTGGCGGTTACTTTGCCATTGAATAGAAATTGCTTAAACGGCTCTGGTTCATTGACGAGGCCAATTTTATGAAAGAATCGCGTGATAAAACGAACATATAACAGATGGGCAGTGGCATGATCGGCACCGTTGTAAAAATCTATTGGCTCCCATTTTTTGACAATGTCGCTATCGAAGATCTTTTCCTGATTGTGCGGGTCGAAATACCGGTACATATACCAGCTGCTACAGATATAGGTATCGAGCGTATCGGTTTCACGTTCAGCTGGGCCGCCACAAGTCGGGCAGTCGACTTTGAGCCAGTCAGTAGCGCGGGCCAAAGCGCTTCGGCCATCGCCAGTAGGTTCGAAAACTGAATGCATAGATTCTGGCTCGCCCGACGCTTCGCTCGTGTCTACACCAAGCCCCGCCTGGGGCTTGGTGGGTTTAAAATCTTTAAGCTCAGGCAGTACTACTGGTAGATCTTCATCTGACACTAGCACTTGGCCGCACTTCTGACAATTGATAATCGGAATCGGCGCCCCCCAATATCGCTGACGACTGACGCTCCAATCCCGCATTTTGTAGTTAACTTTTTCCTGCGCGAATCCTTTTTCAGTCAAATTAGCGACAATCTTCTCGCGAGCGTCAGCAGACGGCATATCATTATAAGTACCGCTGTTAATCATGCTGCCTTCGTCGTGGCTACATTCTTCATCAGCGGCATCATTTTGCACGACGCGGACAATGGGTAGATCAAATTTCTTAGCAAATTCATGGTCGCGTTCATCGTGAGCCGGGACGGCCATGATCGCGCCAGTACCATAGCCAGCTAGTACATAGTCAGCAATCCAGATAGGGACCTTTTTATTCGTGATTGGATTGATAGCGTATACGCCTCGTGCTTCAACACCTGTTTTATCTTTCTGACCAGTTTGTCGCTCAAGTTCAGTTTTCTTTTTAGTTTGCTCAACGTAGGCAACTACTTCTTCGTTATTTTTCAGCACTGTCTTGTGCTCGAGTGCTAATTCTACCCATTTATGATCGGGAGCTAACACCAAATAAGTCGCGCCGTACAACGTGTCAGGACGAGTGGTAAATACTGTTAGGTGTGCCTTCTTGCCATCCGCGCCAGTCCGCTCGTTCACTGCTGGATCACCGAAATCGAGCGGGAAGTCTATCTCGACACCTTTGCTTTTGCCAATCCAGTTCTTTTGCGCCAGCTTAACGCTTTCAGTCCAATCTAAATCATCAAGAGCTTCCAGCAACTCATCGGCATAGTCAGTGATTTTGAAGAACCACTGTTTGACTTCCTTTTTCTCGACCAGCGGATCATCGGGGCCATCGTGTCGCCAGCACTTGCCGTCAATCACCTGTTCATTGGCCAAAACCGTATTGTCTATGGCGCACCACCACTGCATGCGGGAAGCTTGATAGGCCAATCCCGCCTTATGCATCTGGGAGAATATCCACTGTGTCCATTTGTAATATTCTGGCAGATGAGTGGCGATTTCTTTTTCCCAGTCATTGCTCCAGCCCATAGCTTTGTACTGCTTGTGATACTCAGGAATGATCGTCGCCATGCTTTCCTGCGGCGACACGCCAGCTTTGATAGCGTAGTTTTCGGCAGGCAAGCCAAAGGCGTCCCACCCCACCGGATGATAGCTTTCATAACCCTGCTGCCGTTTAAGGCGAGCTTTGACATCACTGATGGTGTAATTCATAGCATGGCCGATATGAATACCGGCTCCACTGGGGTAGTTGAACATGCTCATGGCAATGTATTTGGGTTTACCGCTCTTGAGATTCGCCGTATAGACACCGGTCTCATCCCAAATTTTTTGCCACCGCGGCTCGATCTCTTTTGGATTGTAGCGTTGCATAACAGATGTAGTGTAGCAAAATACATCTGTTGTCGCCAGCTTGTTATACTGAAGCTATGAGCAATGTCATCGTGCTGGCTGGAGGGGACTCTGAAGAACGAGCGGTGTCGCTGCGATCTGGCAATGCTGTAGCAGAGGCATTGCGTGAGCGTCATCATCAGGTAGAAATCGTTGATCCAGCGGAGGGGCTGTCAAAAT
Organism: Saccharimonadales bacterium (SeqCode); assembly: GCA_049790715.1. Taxonomy (GTDB): domain Bacteria; phylum Patescibacteriota; class Saccharimonadia; order Saccharimonadales; family UBA4665; genus JBAQZF01. Next base: position 26,577 of record JBAQZF010000024.1, read on the forward strand.
ACATAGATAAATTCCAAGCAGCGGACGTAGTGTTTTCAGCCCTGCATGGAGCTGACGGCGAAGACGGCGTCACGCAGCGGTTTCTGGAAGAGTATGATATCCGCTACGTCGGCTCTGATAGTAAAGCCTCGGCACTGTGTTTCGATAAGGCTCGCTACACCGCCCTACTGCGTGAGCATGATATCTTGGTGCCTGAAACCGCGCTGGTTGATGCTGCCGAATATCAGACGTCAGCGCTTGCCTCTCGACCGCACGTTTTAAAGCCCAATACCGGCGGCTCCAGCATCGACACTTTTATCGTGCGTGATCTGAACAAGGTTGACGGCACAGCCATCGAGCACGCGTTCGATAAGCACCATACTATGCTGCTCCAGAAGTTGATCGCCGGTGTTGAGCTTACCGTAGCAGTCCTCGATACTGCCGCATTGCCAGTAATCGAGATTATACCGCCGGCCGATAAAGAGTTTGACTATGAAAATAAGTACAATGGCGCCACGCAAGAGCTCTGTCCGCCCGTAGATGTAGACAAAGCCATACAGGAGCAGTCTCAGGCGCTGGCGATGCAGATCCATACCCTCACTGGTTGCCGCGACATGTCACGTACTGACATTATGGCCACTGAAAGTGGCACATTGTACGTACTGGAAACAAATACGATTCCTGGGTTGACCGATCAGAGCTTACTCCCAAAAGCGGCCGCCGCGGCTGGTTATACTATGGATGCTCTCTGTGATCATTTAATTCAGTTAGCTCTGAATCGTGACACTTAACATGTTAAGTGTCAGGGAATTGGCGCTGTTTAACGGCTTCCCAATAGCGTGATTGCCGCACGAGCTTGCTGGCATCATCGGGATTTTTCAATAAGACTTTGACAGCCTCTTCGGCGAAGACGCCGTTTTGCGAGCCTTTTGCCAAAATGATGGTACCATCCGTAATCTGCTGAGCGACATACTCGCCTGCTTCGTACGGACTATCACATGTTTTGACGACGCAACCTTGCTTCTCGGCAGCTGACGCTAAATGACTATTTGCCTGTTTGCCAATAGTGACTACTAGATCAAGTTTGGCTGGATCACAATAGGCACCGACTTCTTGATGCAATTTCGGACTATCAGCCCCCAGCTCATTCATGCTACCGAGGATGGCGATGCGCCGCTTAGCCCGAGCGCTGCCTAAAACATCCAGTGCCGCTTTGACGGCTACGGGGCTAGCGTTATAAGTATCGTCAATGATGATCGCGTCCTGCTTGCCAGCTAAAACCTGCATGCGGCCAGCTACCGGTGTAATCGTTTGTAAGCCTTTTTGAATAGCCTCGACTACTACACCAAGCATGTCAGCGACCGCCACCGCGGCTAGAGCAATTTTGGCTCCTTGTTCGCCTAGGACGGACACCTCGGTAGTTAGCTGCTTAGCTGCTGGTAAATCAAACGTCAACTGCTGGCCTTGTAAAACATCGGCTTGACGCTTAGTTATTTTGTAGTCGGCCGCTTTGTGCAGCGCATAGCTGAGGTAATCTGACTCAGGTAGGTATTCGTCCGCTATATCTTCTATGTTTAATAGTACTTTTTTGGAAAAACTCAGCGGTACGAGCTCCTCTGTAGCTACTGCGTCGAGCGTTTTGAAATACTGCATATGCTCATCAGCTATGGCAGTTATAACGGTAATGTCAGGTTGCAAGTACGCGAAGTGGCGCAGTTGGCCAGGCCCATCAGTGCCAAGCTCTAGTACAGCGATGTCATAGGGATACGGCTGCTTCAAGGTCTGTCGGTTTTTGAGCAAAATCTTCAGCCACGCGAATATATTAAAAATCCCTGGCTCTGTATGGCCAAATAACACCAGCGGCACCGTCAGGCGATCATTATAATTACCGTCTTGATAGACAACCCGCGCGCTACTACCAAGGGTTTTAGCAATCGCTAGCTTCGTAGAAGTTTTGCCAACGCTACCGGCTATGGCGACCACTTGAAAAGTATTGTTCTGGCGCAATTGCCGTACCTGCCGCTCCAGGACGCGACACAAAAGCGTTTTACCAAGTTTCTTGGGAGTCATGATTTAGGCCGTTGTTAGTAATAGTACCGATGGTGGGCGAGGTGGGACTTGAACCCACAAGGTTTATGCAACCAACGGATTTTAAGTCCGTCGCGTATACCAATTCCGCCACTCGCCCCTGCTAAGCCACGCCTTCATTATACAGAATTTAGAGCTGTACCCGATTATTTTCTATTGCTTTTGTTAGCGCCAGGGTACCTGTCGACAGGCGCTGCCTAACAGTTGTTGGACGACGCAAATCAAAGTAACCGAGCCTGTCATGCATGTCTTCTCGGGGATATGGTTGGCCTTCCACGATCCTCGCGAGGAACCAGTGAAAGGTACGCTCCCTACCATTACCCTTAAAGTCAAAGCTCCCTAGCATGTCGATAACCGCCACCCTTACTCCAAGTTCTTCCAGAGCCTCACGCGCAGCCGCGTCTTTGGCAGTTTCACCCTCGTGGGCCTTGCCACCTGGTAGCTCCCACTCCGTAAGTCGCGGCGTGTTACGATGAATCAGTAAAACCCTCCGTTGCGAATCGGTTAAAACACAGCTCGCATGTTGTTCGGGAGTCATTGGCTAGCTATCCCAATTTATAGTAATGATGACATTATACACTGGAGGCGCCGAGCGGAATCGAACCGCCATACGAGCTTTTGCAGAGCCCTGCCTAACCACTCGGCCACAGCGCCATTTACTGTATCAGTCTATCATGAAAAACACTTTTAACGGGAGTACGTTGCTGACTTACGATTAATCAGTCCACCAGTCGCGTTCCAGCTGGGCATCATTCTTTTCGGTGTGTGGCGCGCCAAAGATCAACAGCTCCATGCCGTCTGGGCCAGCTTCGAAGCCGCGCATCACCTCTTTGGGTACTCTAACCGCGTCCCAAGTCTTGAGATCACGCACTTCATCATCCAGTTTCACTCGGCCACTACCATTGACTACGATAAAAACTTCTTCCTGCACGTCATGGGTATGACCAAAATCCATCCGATGATTCGGCTGTAATTTCTGATAACCCAAACCTGATTTTTCTAAGCCCAAAGGCTTGGTCGCGAACCGCGCTTCATAGCCAGTGCGACCAAATTTAGCCGCCATATCTTCTAGGTCTTTAAGATTGAGGATCGTGTAACCAGACATCTAAGTTACATAGTACAGCGAATAGACGATTAGAAGAACAGTATCTTAATTACAGATAGTATTATTACTACTGTAAATAAATCTTTGACCCAGATATTTCCTTTTGCTATCGCGGCATGTGCTCCTACGAATCCACCTATCAGCATTCCTAAAAATATTGTTATCGCGGGCCATATTTCGATAAATCCATAGAAAGAATATATAATCGCTGGCACAAGCGCAGAGAGTAATTCACTCGGGGTGTTAGTCGCATAGCCCCGAATTATTTCATAGCCAAAAAAGTACATCATAACTAGCAGAATAACGGTTCCTCCACCCGCCCCTACTATTGCTCCTTCTACTGCCAGTAAAGAATATATTATCAAGCCGATAATTTTTTTAGCCTTTGACGGATTAGTCTGCTTCAGGCCGATGCTCTTACTAAAAAAGAAAAGTGGCAG